>JAKABE010000032.1 GCA_021801945.1 Acidobacteriota bacterium | reverse complement strand
AACTCGCTTACCAGCCAGATTGCCTCGCTCAATGCGCAGTTGACGCAGCCGGTCGTGACCCAGCAAAACGGCGGCACGATCCAGGACCAACGGGACCAGCTTGTGCAACAGCTCTCGACGCTGACCAGCATCTCCATCACCCAGAGCAGCGATGGCGAGGTGATTACCACCGGCAACGGCACGCCGCTGGTGATGGGCAGCCAGAGCTTTACCCTGCAAACCACGACCGGCGCGGACGGCTTCAAGCAGGTGCTGGACTCGAACGGCAACAACATTACCACGAGCCTCCAGGGAGGCCAGCTTGGCGGGCTCATCCAGATGCGTGATCAGGTGATACCCGGATTCATGAACTCCCTGAACGGCCTTGCCAGCCAGTTCGCCGCCAGCTTCAATGCCGCTCAAGCACAGGGCTACGATTCGACCGGTGTCGCCGGACAACCTTTCTTCAGCATTCCCTCGACGGGTTCGGCCGCCGCCGGCATCACCGTTGCGTTAACCAGCGGCTCCCAGATAGCGGCCAGCTCCGACGGTTCTGCCGGCAGCAACGGCAACGTGAGCAAACTTCTTGCTGCTGTAAACGGCAACATGTCTTCCGGCCAAACGCCGGCCGCGGCCTACTCCGATTTGATCTACCAGGTAGGCAGCGCCACCTCCAATGCCAATGCGCAAACTGCGGCGTTGAGCAACAGCATTACGCAGCTCACCAACCAGCAAAGCTCGGTCTCCGGCGTCAACCTTGATTCGGAGACCTCCAACCTTATCCGTTATCAGACGGCGTACGAGGCCGCAGCACGCGTCGTAAGCACCATTCAAATCCTGAACACCGTTGCCCTCAATATGGGCAGCTCGCAGACGTTCTAACTCCTATGCGCGTAAATACGAACATCGTCCCCAATATCGTGGCCGACATCAGCGAGAGCCAGGCGACGCTCAATACCCTGCTGCAGGAAGTTGCCACCGGAAAGAGCGTCAACACGCCCTCGGATAATCCCAGCGCTGCCGCGTTGATGGTGAATAATACTCTGGAAACGGCGAACGTCGACCGGTACACCCAGAACATCTCCAGCGCGCTGTCGCAAGTGCAGCAGGCGGGCTCAGTGCTGAGCTCGGTGGTTTCATCCCTGACTCAGGCTGTGTCTCTGGGCACCGAAGGCGCAAACAGCACCACCAACAGTTCCAATCTCGCCGCTTTGGCGCAGCAGGTGCGGTCGATCCTTTCCACGGTCGTATCCCAGGCCAATGCGTCCATCGGCGGTGTGTATTTATTTGGGGGGACTGCAACGGGCGCGGCACCTTACGCCGCTGATTCTTCCTCGCCTACCGGGTACGCGTACACCGGAAACGCTAACGCTAACTCCGTCGTGGTGGGCGACAGCCTGAGCGTTCAGATCAACTTGCCTGGGAGTCAGATTTTCTCCAGCTCAAGCAAGAGTGTGATCGGGGCGCTCAGTTCGCTGGCAACTGCACTCCAGAGCGGAAACAGCGCGCAGATTGCTAGCGCCACCACGGCCGTGAATTCAAGCATTCAAACGATCAGCCAGGCGCAGGGCTTTTACAGCAACGCTGAAAGCCAGTTGAACTCGCAGGAGAACTACCTGCAGCAGGAGACCGTCACGCTCACGACGCAACAGAATAACCTGGTCGGGGCGAATATGGCGACGGTGGCCACTGAACTGGGCCAGGCTGAAATCGACAACAGTGCGGCCCTGGCTGCGGCGGGGAGGGTTCTTCCCAACACTCTGCTCAACTATCTCCCGCCGCCCATGTAGTACCGTGACTGCGTGATTCAGTAGTCGAAATTCAGCCCAGCGCAGGCCAGGAGGTCCGCACAAATGCCGGCCATGAGGCTGGCGCTGCTGACTTCCGTTCCGGAACTTTACGGATAAGGTAGTAGAGCCGGCTAGAGTAGATCCAGAGTTCCTAACAGGAGATTCAATGTGGCGGAGAGGCTCTTGTCTCAAGAAAGAACCAATTCGAACGCCTCTTCCAGCAGAGTGGATCCCCTGAAGCTTCCCTAGAGCCTGTTATTAACTTCCTGCCAAAGTGACGAACAGTTTAGCGAGCATGAGGCAAGCGAAAGCAAGGTAGTGCAGTCCGGCGAGGGTTTGCGCGAGACGTTCGTAGTCGCGAGCCAGGCAGCGGAAGCAGGCTGCCCATGCAAAGCTTTTCTCCACCCTCCATCGTCGTGGCAGGAGCACGAATCCGCGTTTGGCTTCGGTGTGTTTAACCACTTCGAGCCGTATGCCGTGTTTCTGCGCGGCTTCCGCTGCATTCTCTCCGGTATAGCCTTGATCGACGTAGCCCAGTTCAACGCTTTCTCCTGTGACCTGCTGCACCTGCTCGGCCAGTTTCTCCACCTGGGCTCGATCCTGCTCGTCGGCAACAGTTATATGGAGCGCCGGAAATGACCCAGCGTATCCACGGCGTGCACCTTCGATCCTTTGCGCCGTTTGGCCTCGTCATAGCCAGCCCGCGCGCCCCACTCCGGCGTGGACTGCAGAGTGCAGCTGTCGAGAACCATGGCACTGGGCTGGCCCTTACGCCCGGCAATCTCCCGAAGTAGCAGACGCAAATCCTCCACCATGGTCTCGGAACACCGCGCCGCCATCCACCGCCGCATCTGTTGATAGACCACGTACCAGGGCGGTAGATCATGAGGCGTCATCCGCCACTGGTTGCCGGTCTTCACAATGTAGCGAAGCCCGTTGAAGACTTCTCGCAATGGATAATCCCGCTGCGCTGCATCTTCCCGGCATAATGCCAGATATGGCGCTACGAACGCCCGCTCCTCATCGGAAACGTCACTCGGGTAGCCCCGCCGCTCTGCCTGGCTCACTCTTCCAGAATGAGCATCTCCCTCTCAACCAACTCATCAAAAACCAACAGCAGGAGCAAAGTTAATAACAGGCTCTAGGCCGACCAACTCACTAACCGTCGCACAGACTCCGCAGAAGACGGTCCGGAGTGCTGACCTCTGGCAACGGGAGGGAGGACTTGCGGGACGGAGAGCATGCCCTTGGACTCCATCTGGCGCCAGATTTCGCAAACCTCAAGGACTTCAGAGATGAGCTCTTCGAAGAGCTCGACCGATTGCCGGACTTGGGCGGCTAGGAGCCTTCGCCGCAGATCGGCATAAAACTCAATCAACTGCTGCGCCAGCTGGCCGGATTCGCGATCGAGCCATAACTCGAGGAAGCCGACCACCGCCAAGGCATGCCTTACCGCCTGGGCACGCTGTTCCAGATCGCCGGCTCGTTGCGCGGAAGCAGCGCAGTGAAGATCGCAGGCGAGCGTGTCATACAGCGCGATCAACTGTTCTAGTCCGCTTGCTCCGGTTGCCGACGCCCTTCGGTAGGCTAGGTCCATTGGGTTCATAGCTCTCACTAACCACCTTGTTGCATTTGCGCTGGTGTGTAATATCCCAGCTCGGTGTTAATCTGCTGCATCTCCATCGGCAGCTGCTGGAGTAGAATCTCGGCCTTGCTGTACTCGCTCTGTAACTGAGTCTGAAGGGGCTGAATGTAGTTGGTCTGGAAGTTGTTTATGTCGGTTTGCAGGGTTGTATTTTCGCTGTTGATGCTCTGCAGGTCCACCGTGAATGCGCCGTCGCCCGGGGCAATGAAGGAGGTTAGCTGCTGATCGAGCATGTTCGCAAAGCCGTTTAGTGCGCTGCCTTGGAAGAACGACTGCACGTCGCTGAAATTATTGTTAAGAGCACTTTGCAGGGTGGCGGAGTCAAGGCTCAATGTTCCGTTGTTGTTCACCGTGATGCCCAAGGAAGATAGATTGGGAATTGTGGTGCTGCCCGACGCAGGCGAATACGTGTAATCCAGCGCGCTGAGCAGATCGTTTTGGAGGTTCAGCACGGTGGAGTCGCTTGCCAGCGGCCCTTCGCTGTTGGTGGAGGTATTGAAGGTGAACTGGGTATTCAGGTCGGAGACAGCCGTGTTGTAATCGCTCACAAACTGCTGGATGGCTTGTGTGGCCTGGCTTGTATTCGGGGCCACTGTGAGGCTGACTTGGGTCGCAGGGCTGGCGCTCAACAGGTTTAACGTTACTCCCGGAATCGCGCCGGTCACCGTGTTTGAGGCGCTGGAGATGCTGATGCCATCGACGGTGAGCGATGCATTGCTGCCTGTTACCGCCTGCGAAAACCCAAAGCTCGAAGTACCGCTGACGCTGAAGTTGGAGGCGCTTCCGGAGGCATTGGCCGCAATCGCGATTCGGGAGCCATTCGCATCCGTTACTACATTTGCGGTCAGTCCCAAGCCTGCGCTATTGATCTGCTGCACGACATCTGACAGCGTCTGTGTTCCATTTGTCGTAATGGTTGCGGTTGCTCCACTTCCGTTGGTGATGGTGAACGAGCCGGAGGGCAGCGCGGTCGAGCTGCTGGCGAAGGTTGCGGAGGTCCACGATGCCACGCTGGCGAGGCTGTTGACGACCACCACATGACTGCCCGGCGCAGTTGCTGATGCGGCAGAAGCCGTGACCGCATTGGAATTCGAAGAGGACACGGTTCGCGCCGAAAGCGGTCCGGTGAGGCTATTGAGCGACTGTGCAACGTTGTCCAAGTTCGTGGCGTCCGTCTGAATCTGAGTCAATGCGGCGGCCTGATTTTGCAGAATGGCTTGTTGGTTCTGCCATGCCTGCGCCGGGGCTTGAGCCGCTGAAACTGCTGCGTCGACGGCGGCAGTGACATTGATGCCTGGAGAGGCCGCGCCGAAGGCCGCCTGCAGGATTGAAGTCAGATTGATCCCAGACGCTGAAGAGGAGGAAAGCAGCGAATTCAATGCCGAGATCGAGCTCACAATTTCCTCCTGAAGCAAAGGGACGAGGCCGCAAAGAACAGCCTCTTCCATCGTTTAACTGCTTAGTCTTATCGGCAATTTCGCGACCGGATTTCAGAAGATCCGGGAAAAATGAGTAGGGGCGCCGGTGGGCGCCCCGTGGGGGAGGAAAGTCAAGCAGGCCTTACTGCAGGAGCTTTAAAACCGCCTGCTGTGCCTGGTTGGACTGAGACAAGGCCGCCATACCGGTTTGCTGCAGGACGTTGTACTGGGTCATCTGCGCCACTGTTTTGCCGATGTCGGCGTTCTGAATGTTGTTTTGCGCGCTGGTCAGGTTCGTCACCTCGGTGTTTTGCACGTTGGTATCGGCAGTCAGCTGGTTCACTGCGGAGCCGATGAAGCCGCGATTTTGGGCAATCGAGCTGATTGCAGCCGTGATCGCGCTCAGTGCGGATTGCGCGTCGGATGCAGTGGACAGGTCCTTGGTGTTCAGGCTCAGCGCAGTCGATGAGAGGGCACCGATTTGTGTGGTCAGGATGGCCGATCCGCTGCTCGTGCCGTCGCTGGTGAATACCGAAGAGGTTCCGCCGCTTCCGCCAGAGACTGTGAAGTTGCCCAGAACCGCATCGTTGGTAGTTGCCGATAGCGAGTCGTTGGCGGCGGTGGTGCTGATCACGAGCTTGCCGTTGGTGATGGAGGCTGTGGTGCCCGTGCTCAACTGGCCGTTGGTTACTGCGGTGGCGATCGCGGTCTGCAGATCGGCGATGGTGGAGGTCGAACCCGCCGTAAATACAAACGTGCCGCCGGTCAGCGAATCCGTAATGGTGGTCTTTGAGCCGCTTGTCAGGGTCGTGGTTGTAGCCAGGGGAGAGGCAGTCGATCCCTGTGTGGAGGTAAGGGAGTTGACGTCACCGGCAAATACCGACTCTCCGTTGAAGTTCGTGGTCGAGCCAATATTGTTGATCTCGTTCAGGATCGACTGAAATTCGTTATTCAGAGCGCTGGACTGGCTGGTGGAAAGGCCGCCGTTGGACGCTTCGGTGGCCAGGGTTACAGCGCGGTTCAGCAAGGTGGTCACCTGCGAGAGTGCGCCATCGGCGGTCTGTAACAGACCGATTCCATCCGATGCATTCTGGCTGGATTGAGACAGGGCTGAAATGTTCGCCTGCAGGCCGTTGGCGATCGACAAGCCGGCGGCATCGTCCGCTCCGGAGTTGATCCTCAGGCCGGTGGACAGCTGCGTGAGGGTCGTTTGCAGGTTGGTCTGGGTTTGGGAAAGCGCATTCTCCGCGTTTAACGAAGAAATGCTATTCAATACGCTTAACATAGTTGATTGCTCCTTGTTCGATTTCCGCCTGCGCCGAACTGCTTCCGTCTGCAAGAAGTCCAGAATCGTTATCAGGAGCAGGTGGTCGTTACGCGCACCTTATCGGCCTCTCGACTGCGGCGTTCTAGTGCCTCCACAAAATACTGGCGAAGACACAAACCATGTTCTTCATCCCTCGCCATACCAGGGCAAATCAGCGCCGATTGCCATTCTTCTCAATGAATACGCGGTGCTTGCGAGGGTGACGGCCCAATGAGTCCGGTTGTGGCACATGAACCGCGAACCTCAAGTGGAATTATCAAACTTGATTCATCCGTCCTGGCTGCGGCCGGCAGTGGGAACTGCGGAAGTGCTGCGTGAGTTCGAACCTGTGCGGGCCGACTCCTCTTCCGAAGTCTTTCGGCGGTCGTCAGGCATCGGCGCAACTTTGGCAGACGCGAGATGCGCATGACTGAGCCCCTTCACTTAGGGGTTGCACAACCGCGTCGTTAATTTCTATGGGCCCGATGACGCCTTTAGCTCAGAGTTGTACGATTCCCGCCGCAACACCATTGGCGACAGCAGCTCCATGGCTATCGCAGCGCCGCACAACGCCGTCACCATGGGCGGTTACTGGATGCAAGGCGGCTGCCGCACCCCGGAGGTATTGTTTAACCCCGCGCTCAACACCAGCAAGACCGTTCCCGCCTTCTTCAACGGCGACCGGCCGTATAACGGCTACGGGTTTCTCTATCTCCAGGATCGTGCGGATATATTCAACAAGCGGCTGGTGATTAGGCCTGGCGCGGCGGAGCAGCTCTTCCGCACGGCCTTCTAGAGCACCAGTCCCACAGACTTTCCTCAAGGGAATCCCGCAAATGATCCCGAGGAGTCCGCGTCCACACCAAGGTGTACGCCACCAATCCCAACGGCATGCTCAACAACACCCTCGGCCTGGGCGTGGTGACGGACACCATGGGCAGCCCACGGCTGATCTCGATGTGGCTGCACGTGCTGTTCCGATGAAAGATGATTGGGCGAATTGGTTTACCTGGTTGGTTACCCTCTGCGGGCCCGCGTTGTTCTTGAAACCAGAATGCGGCGGCAGACTGCTTTTACCTCGCCACTTCTGGGTATTGGGAAATGGGGATTGCTCAGAACCCTGTTGATCTGGCGCGGTGCAGGAATCAGGTTGTTGGTTTGAGGAGGTCGGCGTCGTTGTTGCGGACGTTGCCGACGCGGCCGGCTACAGGCCAGGCGCGCATGAGCTTGGCGGGATAGGGGCGCAGCAGATCGACAGGCGGGTGAGCCGCATCGCCGGGGTCGAGCCAGCGGTCGTAATCCTTCGGCTCCAGAATCACCGGCATGCGGTTGTGCACCGGCTCCATCAGCTCGTTGGGATCAGTGGTGAGAAGGGTGAAGCTCTCCAGCGGAGGCGTATCGGGCGGCTCCTTCGGCCGCCAGCTCTCCCATAGCCCGGCGAAGGCGTACGGCTCGCCCGAGGCCAGCGCAAAGGCGAAGGGGTGCTTCGTCTTTACCAGGCGCTGCCACTCATAAAAGGCATCGGCGGGAATGAGGCATCGGCGGCGTTTCAGGGCCTCGCGGTAGGCGGGCTTAGAGGCTGCCTCTTCGGCGCGCGCGTTGATAGTCGAGTAGGAAATCTTGGGGTCCTTCGCCCAGGATGGGACCAGTCCCCAACGCATCAGGACCATCTCCCGCCGGCCGCTATCGCGGCCCAGGCGGACGACCGGCTGGATGCTCTGCGGCGCTACGTTGTAGCTGGGCGCGAACCAGGGCATCTCCTCCGAGTCCAGGTCAAACCATTCGGCCAGAACCTCTTGTGTCGATTTGCGGGCAAAGCGGCCGCACATGGTGTTCCCAGCATAGCCAATCGGCTGGCGGAATTCACGGGCGAGGCTTTGACAAATCCAGGGAATGGGAGCATCCTAAAAGCGAATATAAAGCGAAAATGGATCGCCTCTTATGCCCTCCGCCGCTCTCCTCCGCATTGAGATCGAACGCTCCCTGGCCGGCCGTTTTCCCGCCGCGCTCACACCTGCGCCGCGGAGCCCCCACGAGGTTGCGGCGACCGGCATTGGGGCAGTTGATGTGCTGCTGGAGGGCGGCCTTCCGGTGGGCGCCATCAGCGAATTGACAGGTACCCAATCATCGGGGCGCACAAGCCTCGCGCTGGCGTTTCTGGCCCGCCGCACGGCCGAGGACCGCATCTGCGCCTGGGTGGATGTGAGCGATGCCTTCGACCCGGAGTCGGCGGCGGCCAACGGCGTATGTTTGAGCCAACTGCTCTGGGTGCGCTGCCGCGGCGCACAGGTGGTGGAGAAGCCTGGGCAGCGCGAGCGGCCCTGGTCGCGTCTAGACCATGCGCTGCGCGCAACCGATCTGCTTTTGCAGGCCGGCGGCTTCGCGGCCATCGTGCTCGATCTAGGCGCAATCGCCCGAGAGCATGGCAACCGCATTCCCGCCGCGACCTGGTTCCGCTTTCGCCAGGCTGCCCAGCGTACCCGATGCAGTCTGGTTGTGCTGGGCTGCGCGGCCTACGCGCAGTCCAGCGCCGCCGCGGTGCTGGAGTGTTCAATGCGGCAGGTGCAGTCCGCCGGCGAATGCGTGCTCCGAGGCCTGGAGTACGGCGTGGCCCGCCTGCAGGAACGATTTTTGCCGGCCACGCACGGCATGAGTAAACCGGGGCGCCCCACGACAGATCTCAGTCGTGGGGGTGGAAAGCCGCCGGTCTCCACCTGGACCGCGCAGCCGCCGTGGCAAGCAGCGAGGTGCGCATGAGAGGCGAACTCTATGCGTGCGCATGCGCGGCGGAGTTTCCCGCCCAGGCCCTGCTGCGCCTGCGGCCCGATCTGCGTGTGCTGCCCGTCGTTGTTCTCAAGGGCCAGGCTCCGGAGGAGAGGGTCTGCGCGTTGAACCGAAAGGCGCTGGAACGGGGCGCGGCGCAGGGAATGACGCGCCTTGATGCCGAAAGCATGCCTGGGCTGAAGCTGCTGGCGCGCGCGGCCGAGACGGAGTTGGCGGCGCGCGCGGTGTTTCTGGAGTGCGTGGCGCAGTTTTCGCCGCGCATCGAAGAGGCCAGCCGGGGAACAACGTGCGCCTTTGTGCTGGACATTGAGGGAACAGAGCGTCTTTTCGGCCCCCCCGAGCGGCTGGCGCACCGGCTGCGCGCGGCGCTCTTGGCGGCAGGATTCCGCACCTCGATTGCAGTAAGCGCCAACGACCACGCTGCCCGGATGAAGGCGGCCAACGCGCGCGGCGTCATCGTAATTCCCGTCGGCAAAGAGGCGCGCGTCCTGGCGAGCCTGCCCATCGCCGCGCTGGATCTCACGGCCGCACAGGCGGAGACCTTTGCCTTCTGGGGCATCCGCACGCTGGGGGAGCTGGCTGCGTTGCCGGAGGCAGAGTTGGTTACGAGGCTGGGCGCCCAGGCTCGCACGTGGAGCGCGCTGGCGCGCGGTGAGGCGACGCATCTCTTTGAGCCTATCGAACCAGCGCTTGGTCTCGAAGAGTTCTGCGAGTTCGAAATGCCGGTCGGGCAGATCGACTCACTGCTGTTCGTCGCGGCGCGGATGATCGACGCTCTGGTTGCGCGCGTGGAGGGCCGGGCGCTGGCGCTCGCCGCACTGACGGCCCGGATGAAACTGGAAGACGGTACCTGGCAGGAACGCGCGATCCTGCCTGCGCTGCCCTCGGTGGACCGCCGGTTTCTGCTCAAGCTCGTGCAGATGGAGATCGGCGCGCATCCGCCGCAGGCGGCTGTGGTTGCGCTCCTGCTCAGCGCTGAAGCCGGCGCGGCCAGCCAGATGCAGTTGGGCCTGTTCGCGCCCCAGATGCCGGAGTCCTCGAAACTCGATGTGACGCTGGCGCGGCTCAAGGCGATCGTGGGAGATGGGCGCGTGGGTTCGCCGGCGCTCGACGATACGCATCGCGCAGACAGCTTTCGCATGGAGGCCTTCATTGTCGGCGGCAGGCCAAAGGCGCTCGGCCAGCAGCCTTCGCGCATGGCCCTGCGCCGCGTGCGCCCGCCGGCGCCGGTGCGTGTCGAGCTGCGCGCCGCCCGGCCCATCGCCTTTCGCGACCGCGAACGGCGCTACCAGATCGCCGAAGCCTATGGCCCATGGCGCGCCAGCGGCTGCTGGTGGTCACCAGATGCATGGGACGGCGAAGAGTGGGACGTACTGGCCGCGGAACGCGATGGAACGCTCGTAGCCTGCGTACTCACCCGCGACCGGCTGCGCAACGCCTGGCATCTGGAGGCGTTCTATGACTGACCGCGAGGACTACGTCGAGCTGCACGCATCGAGCGCCTTCAGCTTTCTGGCCGGAGCGTCGCAGCCTGAATCGCTCATCGAGCAGGCCGCGGCGTTAGGTACGCCTGCCATCGCTCTGGCCGACCGCAACGGCCTCTACGGCGTAGCGCGCTTCCATACTGAGGCAAAGCGACGCGGCGTCAAGGCGCACATCGGCGCGGAGATCGCCATTGCGCCCTTCGGCGACCGGCTCACGCCACCCGCCTGGCTGCCGCACCAGTGCCCGGCCGAGCCGCCACGGATTACGCTCCTCTGCGCCTCGCAGACCGGCTACCACAACCTCTGCCAGCTCATCACGCGCTTCAAGATGCGGGAGCGAACGAAGGCCGAGGGCGCTGCTACGCTCGACGATGTCGCCGAGTTTTCCCATGGCCTGATCTGCCTCACCGGCGGCGGCGAGGGACCACTGGCGGCGGCTCTTGCTCGTGGAGGCGAAAGCGAAGCGCGCAAAGTTCTTGGCCAGCTTGTCTCCATCTACGGCCGCGGCAACCTCTACATTGAGCTTCAGCGCCATCAGGAGCGCGAGGAAGAGTGCCGCAATCAGTCGCTGCTCTCCGCGGCCGAAGAGTTCGGCCTGCCCGTGATCGCGACCAACGGCGTGCGCCACGCCGTCGAAAAGGACCGCGAGTTGCTCGACGTATTCACCGCTCTTCGCCATCACACCACGCTCGACCGCGCAGGCCGTTTGCTGGCGACAAACGCCATGCGGCACCTGCGCATGCCGTGCGAGATGGCCGCGATCTTCCGGGATATTCCGGAAGCCATCGCCAACACGCGGATCGTAAGCGATCGCCTCGGCTTCACGCTCGACAAGCTGGGCTACGAGTTCCCGCACTATCCCGTGCCCGGCGGCGAAACCATGGACAGCTTTCTGGCGCAGCGCGTCGAAGAAGGCGTGCAGAAGCGCTATGGCGTGCCCGTCAAGCGGCATCTGCTCGGCAAGGCCCGTGCGCAGGTGGCGCACGAGCTGGCCCTGATCGCAAAGCTGGGGTTTACCGGCTACTTTCTCATCGTCTGGGACCTCATCCGCTTCTGCCAGCGCAAGGGCTTTCTAGTGCAGGGGCGTGGCTCGGCGGCAAACTCGGCCGTCTGCTACGCTCTGGAGATCACCGCTGTCGATCCGGTGGGCATGGAGCTGCTCTTCGAGCGTTTCCTCAGCGAGAACCGCGGCGAGTGGCCCGACATCGATCTCGACCTCGCCTCGGGCGATGAGCGCGAGCAAGTCATCCAGTATCTCTACGGGCGCTACGGCGCGCTGGGCGCGGCGATGACCGCCAACGTCATCACCTACCGCAGCCGCTCGGCCGCGCGCGAGGTGGGCAAGGCGCTGGGCTTTGAAGAAGACCAGATCGCGCGGTTCTCCGGCCTGCTTGGCCACTGGGAGTGGCGCGGCCCCAACGACACGCTCGATCGCCACTTTGCGGAGGCGGGCTTTGACGTCCACCATCCGCGTATCGCCCGCTACCTGGAGCTTTGCCTGCGCCTCAAGGATCTGCCCCGCCATCTCGGCCAGCACTCCGGCGGCATGGTTATCTGCGCCGGCCTGCTCAATCGCGTCGTTCCGATCGAGCGCGCCTTCATGGCCGGCCGCACCGTCATCCAGTGGGACAAGGAGGACTGCGCCGACATGGGCCTGATCAAGGTAGATCTGCTCGGCCTGGGCATGATGGCCGTGCTTAAGGACACGATCGAGATGATCCCCAGCCATTACGGCCAGCGCGTCGACCTGGCGGCGCTGCCCGAAGACCCGCATGTCTACGAGACCCTGCGCAAGGCCGATACGGTAGGCATGTTCCAGGTGGAGAGCCGCGCCCAGATGGCCTCCATTCCCCACAACGCGCCCACATGCTTCTACGATCTTGTCGTGCAGGTGGCCATCATCCGCCCCGGCCCCATCGTGGGCAAGATGATGCACCCCTACATGCGCCGCCGCCAGGGCAAGGAAGAAGTGACCTACCCGCATCCTCTGCTCGAGCCGGTGCTCAAGCGCACCCTGGGCGTGCCGCTCTTCCAGGAGCAGCTCCTACGCATGGCAATGACTGTGGCCAGCTTCACCGGCGCAGAAGCCGAAGAACTGCGCCGCGCGGTCGGCATGCGCCGCTCCATGCAGCGCATGAAGGACCTCGAAGTCCGCCTGCGCGCGGGCATGACGCGCAACAGCATCGGCCTGGAGGCGCAGGAGAACATCGTGCGCGGCATCAGCTCCTTCGCCATGTACGGTTTTCCGGAGTCACACGCCGCCAGCTTTGCCCTCATCGCCTATGCCTCGGCTTACCTCAAGGTGCACTATCTCGCGGCTTTCACCTGCGGCCTGCTCAATAACCAGCCCATGGGCTTCTACTCGCCTGCCGTGCTCGTCAAGGACGCCCAGCGGCACGGCCTGCGCGTGCGGCCGATCGACGTGCAGCGCTCCGACTGGCGCTGCGCGCTGGAGCCTGAGCCCGATGGTTCACTTTCGTTGCGCATCGGCCTCAACTATGCCAAGGGTCTGCGCGAATCCTCCGGCGCGGCCCTGCTCGCCGCCCGCACCGCAGGCGCAGCCTTCCGCTCCGTCGACGATCTTGCTCTGCGCGTCCCCGCGCTCAGCCGCAAGGAACTGGTGACGTTGGCCCGCATCGGCGCCCTGAACTCTCTTCGCGGCGTCGCGCATCGCCGCGATGGCCTCTGGCAGGTGGAGCAGGCGGGCCGGCCTGCAGGTCCGCTGCTACGCGGCGCTCATACCGCATCCGACCCGGCCCTCAACGTCGTGCCTCTGCGGCAGATGACCGCCGACGAGCGCCTGGCGGCCGACTTCGCCGGGACCGGCCTCACCACGGGTCCACATCCCATGGCCTACCACCGCGCCGCGCTACGCAGCCAAGGCATTCTCTCGGCGGACGATCTTGCGCGCTGTTCCGGCAACCGTTCCGTCCGCATCGCCGGCTGCGTCATCGCCCGGCAGCGGCCGGGAACTGCCAAGGGCTTTGTCTTCCTATCTCTTGAAGATGAAACGGGCATCGCCAACGTCATCGTCACACCGGATCTCTTCGAGCGCGATCGCGCCGTCATCACCCGCTCCCGCTTTTTGCTCATCGCAGGTCCGGTGCAGAACCAGGACGGCGTCGTCCATGTCAAAGCCCAAACCGTTGCGCCTCTTGCCATCGCCACCGCCTCCGTCTGCTCGCACGACTTTCATTGAACGGGCATTACGGGCTGGCGTCTGGTTTGTACAGAGTATCGGAACAAGTGTCAACCGCAGACTCTTCACAGGCAGATTGGAAACCTTGCGTGATTCCGACCTACGAGGAGCGAGGTGGGCGCGGCCAATTGCAGCCCAATGCGGTTCGCTGGCGAGGATGTATGACGCTGAAAGCATCGCCGCACACCCGGATCGGATCTCTTGGAACTTAGCCCCGGTCCCGGCTGAACGAGACTGCAAATCGGGCACAGAAGGGAATCGGCAACATTCACGATGCCCGTAAGTTTTGGTGCGAAAGGGGGGACTCGAACCCCCATGGGTTTCCCCGCCAGATCCTAAGTCTGGTGCGTCTGCCAATTCCGCCACTTTCGCACATTTAGATTTATCAGTCTACAACTGCACTCCTCGCAGTTGAAACGTGGATGTCAGTCGTGTCCCCAGTCGTCACGCCCAGCTCCGTCGCGGCGCAGCAGCCGGTCCAGCGGAGACGCGGTGCGTAATGGAGCAGGGTGCGTGTCTTTGCTGGTCATCTGGATTGTCGCATGTCTGCCAAATCCGTGACAGTGCTTCGATCGACGCCAGCCATCATCCGACGCAAGTTCAACGTGTGGCGGCCGCAATGCCGGACGCCGTCCGGCCAGCTTCGCGCGTGCGGCCGCTTCTTCAAGACTATCCGCGCCGCCTGAGGGTGGCGTGCTCAGGAGGCTGAAAGAAGCCTGCAGGCAAACGAAGATCAGACTCCCTGGCTGATCTTCGCGTTATTCGGGCGTACTCGGTATTTGGTTGAGGTTACGGTCAGAGCACGCTCAATCTTCCTCAGAGTGTGCGCCTCGTCGGGAGCGGCGAAGGTTGATGCCACGCCGCGGTTGGTGGCCCTGCCCGTTCGGCCCACGCGATGGACAAAATCTTCGGCTTCCTTGGGAAGGTCGTAGTTCACCACGTGGGCAACACCGGCGACATCAATGCCTCGCGCCACAACATCGGTTGCGACCAGCACGCGATGGCGCCCCTCCGCGAAGCCGCGCAAAGCCGAGCTGCGCTGCGATTGCGACCGGTCCCCGTGAATGGGAGCAGCCGCGAACCCGGCCCGCGACAACCGCCGGGCAACCCGATCGGCTCCATGCTTGGTCCGCACGAAGACCATGAAGCTGCCCTTGTTGGTTTCCAGAAGATGCTCGAGCAATTCCTGTTTCTTATCCACTGGGACCTCGAAGGTCTGCAGCTTCACATTCGGCGAGGGCTTCAATTCGGCACTGATATCGATGCGCACCGGACTGTTGAGGTAAAGGCTCGCCACTTCGCGAATCGCCTGGCTGAGGGTCGCCGAATAGCAGAGCGTTTGCCGATCCCGCGGCAATACCGCCGCAATCCGCCGGATGGCCGGCTTGAAGCCCATGTCCAACATGCGGTCTACTTCGTCCAGAACCAAGATCTTCACACGGCTCAGGTTCACCAGTTTGCGCGACAGGTAGTCTTCCAGACGCCCCGGCGTAGCGACGATCAGGCGTGCGCCCTTCCGGATTGCCTCCAATTGGGGGCCTTCCGCCAAGCCGCCGCATACGAGCGCGGCTTTGTCCGGATCGTGCGTCAGGTCGCGCCATGCGTCCAGTACCTGCATGGCCAGTTCCCGCGTGGGCAGCAGGACCAAAGCCCTCGTGTCCTTGACGTCCGCGGCGATTCTTTCGATGAGAGGAATCAGAAAGCTCAGTGTTTTGCCGGTGCCCGTCTGTGCCGTCGCTAACACGTCGCGTCCTTCCAGCGCTGGAGGAAGAGCTGCCGCCTGGACGGGTGTGGGATGGATGAAATTTGCACGGGCTAACTGCCGTTGCATGACTGGTGAGAGGTGTATCTCCGAGAAAAGTTTCAATTCATTCCTGTCCTGCATCCCAGCCGGGAATACGCTTCTCCAGATACGTCACTGGAATTCATCCAAGGTATTCACCACGGCGTATGCAGTTGCTTTCTTCCCGCGGCAACCCGCAAATGGTTTCGGGGCGCATGGGGAAGTTTCACATCTTGTATGCGGAAAACCCAGGAGCGATTGCTCCACAATCATTCGAGATTTGCCACACCTATCGCGTCTTCGACTGTGGGACGCCATCGCGTTGCAGTCTGGTCCGGCCCATCACCTTGCATGGAGAGGCCTTGACTTCGATGAACCATTACGCTGAGGGGCCTGGGGAATTTACGTGGCGGACGGTCTGGCGGATGTAGGCGAGAACGGCTCACAACCAAACAACTGAGCGTGACTTTATGCTAACACAGCGTGTTTTGCTGCGGGCCCCGACTCGGGGCGATGCCATCACGCGCAGCGCGCATGTTGAGCGGAATCTTGCCCTATGCTTGTTGAGCACGTCCGAGGCTGGGGCGGTGTAAATGAGGACGAGTTCATCTCCTCCGAATCACTCTCTGAGCTCAATCAGTATCGGGAAGCCAGCTTTGTCATTGTAGCGGTGTGGGCGGGGAGCGGTGGTTTATGGTGGGAAGCGAGAGATGAAACAGACCCTCACGCGCCTGGTGCTGACGCTACCCGTGGTATGGGTGGTGGTTTCACTGGTCTTTTTGCTCATTCACCTCGTGCCCGGCGACCCTATTTTGCAGATGCTGGGCCAGGGCGCGACACCGGCCGACATCAGCCAACTGCGCCACGAGTACGGGCTGGACCAGCCGCTGTGGAAGCAGTACATCCACTACTGGACGGGCGTGGTGCACGGCAACCTGGGCACGTCGATCCGCCTGCACGACACGGTGGCCCACCTGATCGCGCAGCGCTATCCCTACACCATTGCGTTGACCCTGGCCGCGCTCGCCATCGCCATTGCGCTGGCGGTTCCGGCGGGAGTTCTGGCGGCGCTCAAGCGCGGGCGCTGGGTGGACCAGACGCTCTCAGTGGTTTCGCTCTTCGGGCTGAGCGTGCCGGTGATCGCGC
>JAKABE010000031.1 GCA_021801945.1 Acidobacteriota bacterium | reverse complement strand
CGTCAGCGCTCGGCTCCGCGCCACTGCTGTCCACCGCATCGAATTTGCTCCCGCCGAGTCGGCTGCGACCGCCGCACTGGCTGTGCTTGGCGTAACGGAGGGAGGCCACGGCTTTGGGTTCGCTCCCGCCGGCCCTCTCGATTTCGACGCCAACTGTGCCTTCGTCTACCATTATTCGCGGCGCGCCCTCGACAATCTGCAGTGCGACTCGCCCCTCGGCGATGGCCATATCCAGCTCAGCGGAGATTTGCCCGGCGAGGGCGCGCCGCCGAGCTTCTCCGTCGACTTTCAGAACATTCCGGTGGCAGCAGGCCTTGATTTGCTGCGCACCATGCGCAGCGGTCTCGAGCCTGGCCTGGAGACAAGTGGGACAGTTGGAGGGAGAATTGTCTACGCGGAGAGCCACGCCCAGCCGAAACCCGTGAAATCAACCCGATCCCGGCTGTCCAAAGCCACGGCTGCCCGACAAAGTACGCTGACGGGCAGCCTGGTTGTGCGGAACTTTGAGTTGCAGGGCGGAAGTCTAAGTCAGCCCATCCAGGCGGCCAAGATTTTGTTCAAGCCAGCGACAATTCCCCACAGCCAGTTCCCGGCGCTCATCGGGAGCATGGCCATTCACGCGGGCGGGACTGAGCCGCTCTTGGTTGGCCTCCGGCTATCGTTCTACGGCTATCACGCGACAGCCAAGGGCCAAATCGCCCTTGCTCGGGTGAAGGAGTTGGCCAACCTCGCTGCCGGACCCGAGGCTGCCGCTTTGCATTCGCTGGCCGGAGGGCCAGCCACCGTGGATCTGACCGCCGAAGGCCCGTGGCTGCCAGCCCAGGAAATTCTATTCCGTAACACTCCACTCACCGCTACGGCCCAAAAACTGGCTCGCCAACCTTCCAAGCTGGTTGCGGAAGCAAATCCCATCGCGGATGTTCTGAGCGGGACCGTTACTCTACGCAACGCAAACTGGAATGCCAGCTATCTGGCGAACCGGGTAGTTATTCCCGAGGCCACTCTCCATCTGGCCTATGGTGAAATCCTCTGGGACCCGGTGCAGTTTTCGTACGGCTCATTGAAGGGGAGGGCCAGCCTGATTCTGCCCGCAGATTGCAAAGGATCCGGGCCTTGTCCCGTGAGGTTTCATGCATATCTGGGCAAGCTAAAAGTGGGTACTTTACAGGACGCCCTCCTGGGGGCCCATGAGCGCGGCGCGCTGCTCGCCACTTTGATCGAACGCCTGCATCTCTCGTCGCCGCCCGCTTGGCCGCCGCTCGAGGGCACGGTGCAGGCCAGCTCTCTCCTCCTAGGCCCTGTGACGCTCGAAAAGCCGGTGGCTGTGCTGCGCATCCTCCCCAGCGGCGCCAAAATTACCAGTCTGACGGCAGGTGTACTGGGCGGCCATGTACATGCCAGCGGAACCCTCACCAAGCCTGGCGGAGGCAGCGGCCAACCCGATTATGCCCTGCAGGCGAGCTTTTTCAAGCTACGTGCGCCGGCCGTCGGGAAGCTGTTCGGAATGCGCTGGGGCGGCGGCGACTTCAATGCAGGAGGCAGGATCGATCTCTCCGGCTTCACGGCGAGCGATCTGGCAGCCTCGGCGAAGGGCACGCTCCAATTCGAGTGGCAGCGCGGGATCATGAGCCATCAATTTTCGGGCTCGACGGCAACTGGGGCAGCCGTAGCCATTCCTGCGGCGCTCGATCGTTTCGACCGTTGGACCGGCGAAGCCACAATCGCGCACGGTGTTATTACGCTCAGGCACAGCCAGGTGCTGGCCGCGGGCGGCAAGCACACGATTGAGGCCACGCTCACCCTCAGCGATCCAGTGAGAGTTACCTTCCCCGCGCCAACGGCGAAGCCGCGCTGAATCTGCACCCACACGCCGAAAGGGAAATCCAGCGACAGGCTCAGCCAGACTTACGACGCTAATCCGAGGCAGCTCCCGACGGAGCATAACCACTCGGCAGCGACCCGCGAATATCAGATTGATCAATCGTCGCTTGTTTTGCTTCGGCTATGACTGACCCTGCCCTCGACAAA
The DNA here is from genome assembly GCA_021801945.1 of Acidobacteriota bacterium. Next base: position 14,550 of record JAKABE010000031.1, on the reverse strand, counting down.
CAAAAACCACCCAACCGGCCCCGCGGGGGCAGACAGGCCCTTGAATATCTTCCCGGTTCGCACGTCCTCACTCCCTCTTGGCGTGCCCTTCCTCAACCACGGCTCTCCATGATTATCATGAGGGTAGGAGCGTGAACGGCGGTGGCTCCGGTTCCACACCGGTAGTGGGGCCAGGAGTGGGGTAACCTCCGCGCCAGCCGCATATTTGTGCGGGGTTTCGCCGGCGAGTTTCGGGAGCCTAACCCTGTCCCTGATGGTGGTTTACCGCCTCTTCTACGATCAACGCTAAAGAACGGTATCTTATTCAACCTGGAGTCTTTCATGCAGATCGGTCAATTCCCTGTGCGCAAGAGCCATGCGCGGTGGTCTCCGGTTTTTGCCTGTATCGGTCTTCTAGCCTTGCTGTTTTTGCCCGCCGGTTCGCTTGCCGCAGGGCAGCCCTCCGTTGCCTCGCCCGGCGACGCGCCCGCTACGGCAGGACCGCTCGCTCATCTCTCCCCGCAACTCACCCGCTCCGACATCGCCAAAGCCATCAAGCTGGTTGCCAGCTGGCAGCTTGGGCGCCTGCCTTCCCAGCCACAATACGATTGGACCTGGGCCACCCTCTACGACGGCTTCATGGCCATCCCCAGCAGCGTGGCCGGCAACAAATACAAGCAGGCCATGCTGCGAATCGGGGAGCAACTCCACTGGCAGCCCGGTCCCCGCGTCATGGATGCCGACGACCAAGCCGTAGGCCAAATGTACCTTGAGCAGTACTTCCTCCGCAAAGACGCGAAGATGCTGGAGCCCATGCGCGCACGCCTCAACAAAGAGATGGCGACCCCCGAATCTCGTTGGGTCATGACGCCGCTCTCCTGGTGGGACGACGCACACTACGCACAATCGCCGCTTTGGTGGTGGTGCGACGCACTCTTCATGGCCCCGCCCGTTTACGCCGAAATGTACAAGGCGACTGGCAATCCGAGGTACCTCGCCTTCATGGACCGCCAGTGGACGCTCACCACGGATCTGCTCTACGACCGCACCGTGCACCTCTACCTCCGCGACGCCACCGATCGCAACCTTTACGGAAAGAGTATTTACCAGTACGAAAAGAACGGCCAGAAGGTCTTTTGGTCGCGCGGCAACGGCTGGGTCATGGGCGGAATCGTGCGCGTCTTGCAGGCACTACCAGCCAATTCGCCCTACCGGCCCCAGTTTATTAAGCTGCTCAAGCAGATGTCCGCCGAGATGCTTTCCATCCAGGGCAAAGACGGTCTCTGGCGTCCCGGCCTCCTCGATCCCGCTTCTTATCCGCTGCCCGAGGTCTCCGGCAGCGCCTTCATTGCCTACGCCATGGCCTACGGCGTCAATCATGGGATTCTCAAGCGCGCCACCTACTGGCCCGCGGTACAAAAGGCCTGGGGCGGAATGCTCAAGCACGTCTACGCTGATGGGCGGCTCGGCTGCATTCAGCCCATTGGAGCCGGGCCTGGCGCGTATACCGAGACCTCCAGTTACGTCTATGGCGTCGGTGCCTACCTCCTCGCCGGCTCCGAAATTTATCAGGGTGTTAAATAGCAATCTACGGGAGCGCCCCCAAGGTTGATTTCAAAACCCGCGCTCCAACTTTATTTACTTTGCCTTTTTCCGCACAATCTTCGACGCGCCGTGCAAATACGCCGGGTCCATCTCCGCTATGTCCACGCGATAGCTAACCGTGGTTGCGGTCGGGAAATCTGCGGGCACCTTCTGGGTCACGCGCCCTGTCGCTACCCACTCCGTGCCGCGCTGAAGGATGGTGATAAATCCCACGCCGCTCATGGCAAAGGCGTCGTGGCCTAGCGTGGTGTGGAAGATTCTCCCCTTTCCGTAATGCAGCACCATCAACATCGGTTCATTGAGCCCCGTTCCATGGTTTTTGGGGTCGGAGTACGCCGTTGCCAACACGGTTAGGTTCTTGCCCGGCCCTCGGAGCTGCGCATAGAGTTCGTCGTTCACATGCATCCACACCGGGGGCAGCCCCTTCATGATCGGCTGATTGGGATCGCGCGTCACCACCTGAAACGGCAGACGCAACCCGTGCGAGCCTGCCGGGCCAGGCGTATCGTCTGAAACCATCTTGCCGTCTTTCCAGTACCAGTACGGTCCTGCGGTTTGGTTGCGGTTTCTCCAGCCGCCGAGGCCGGTCATCAGGTTGTAGGCGCGCCAATTCGGAAACGCGTTGTCCGCGGCGTGCACGATGACCAGCCCTCCCCCGCTGCTGACATATTTCACGAACTCCGCCCGCAACCATGCTGGCCAACTTGGTCCGTCATAGTTCATCACGATAGCTTGGTATTGCCCAAAGTCTGGCTTGAAATGACTGAAGTCTCCGTTCGATGGCGGCGTCGTCAGCACCGTGACCTTGAACAGCCCGGTCTCCTGGAGTTCTTCCTTCATAACCTGGGTAGTCAGCCGCCAGTTGTGGTAAGGGCCGCCGCTTTCACCATCCAAAATCGCTACCCGGATCGGTCTCTGCGCCGCGCTCGCAGTCGCAGCCGCTGCCCAAAGTAGACCGCTCAGCAACACAATCAACCCGCTTCGCTCCATCCGTTTGTCCTCACTTGCCAATAGAATACTTCCCCAAGGGAAGAATCCACACCCTGCTGGAGAGCGCCGTCGATCTCATCGTTCACGCCTTCGAGCGGCGCAAGACCTAAGTCGGGCCGAAAGGGGCGCGATGACGATGATTGCTGCTTGAGCCCCCGCCGCTTCTTCTGCAACCTTCCGCCACCAGACCTCCGAAGAATGTCTGGCATTTCCGGCGGACCGCGCCACCAGCGGCCCGCCTGGCCACTGACCACATTTTCGATTCCGTTCTTTACAGAAGCCGTGCGGCAAGGTGGGCTATTCCTCAGGAAAAGCCCACGCACATGATGTTGCAATGTCAACAGGTGAAGCGAAAATGATCGAGCCGCGCTCTTCATCGTGGAAATTGGCTTCCACGCGCCCGCCCTCAGTCCGTCCAAGAAAATGTCTGGCGTCTGCGCCGGAAATCGAGTACAAGCATCTGTATGCTCGATTTTCGCAGAGTCTTCCACCGCAAGGAGTGATTGCATGACCTTTGTTCGCCGTTCTCTGCTCGCGCTTTGCGCAGCTGTCGTGCTCGCCGTCCCGGCTCCGCTGCCTTTGGCCGCCCAAACCAGCGCAGCCCCCTCCGCAGCATCGACGCCACCGACTACAGCTCCAACTACTGCTGCGCCCGCTCCAACGGAGAATCAGCCGGCCTACACGCTCCCTCCGGACAAACTCGCCAAGGCCATCGCACTGAACCGTATCCGCGACATTCTCGCCATTGTCGGATCGCTCTGGGGGATCGCCGCCCTGTGGCTGTTGCTGGCCACACGGGCCGCGGCCGGTCTCGAGGAATGGGCCCAGCGCATCGCCCGCCGCCGCTGGGTGCAGGGGTTGGTCTTCTTCTCCGTCTTCCTCGTCATCATCACCCTTGCCAGCGTGCCCCTCGATTGGATCGGCCAGTACTTCAGCCGCGCCTACGGCATCAGCGTCCAGGGCTGGGGCAGTTGGCTCGGCGACGAGGCCAAGTCCCTCGTGCTCTCGCTCCTCATCGGCGTTCCAGTGCTTCTGCTCTTCAACCGCATCGTCCGCCGCTGGCCGCGCCGTTACTGGTTCGGCATCTGGCTGGTCACCCTCCCGCTCCTCGTGCTCAGCGTCTTTGTCAGTCCGTTTCTCGAACCCATCTTCAACAAATTCCAGCCCCTCGTGAAGACCAATCCCGCCCTGGTCCAGCAGCTTGAAAAGGTCGTCGCTCGCACCGGAACCCACATCCCCCCCAGCCGCATGTTCCTTATGAAAGCCAGCGCCAAAACCACCGGCCTCAACGCCTATGTCAGCGGCATCGGCTCTACCAAGCGCATCGTGGTCTGGGACACTACCGCCGACCACGTCCCCACCGACGAGATCCTCTTCATCTTCGCCCACGAAACCGGCCACTACGTCCTTCACCACATCCCCAAGGAGATAGCCCTTACCGCCGTTGGCCTCTTTTTTGTCTACTGGGCGTGCGCCGGTTTTGGCGATTGGCTCGCCCTCCGGTTCGGCGCCCGCTGGCGGCTGTCCAGTCCGGAAGACACCACTCCGCTCGCCTCGCGCGCCGGTTTTGTGGTCCTGTTACTCGCCATCTCCATCGCCGGCTTCCTGCTGGAGCCGGCCAGCAACGGCATGAGCCGCTACTTCGAACACCAGGCCGACATCTACGGCCAGGAAGCCATTCACGGGATCGTTTCCAACCCGCAAAAGACCGCCGTCGCCGCCTTCGACGCCCTGGGCCAGGCTTGGCTTGAAGATCCCCATCCCAATCCCTTCATCGAGTTCTGGCTCTTCGATCACCCCAGCGTCCAGCAGCGCGCTAACTTCGCCGCCTACTACAACCCATGGGCCAACGGCGGCCACGGCCGCTACTTCAGCCATTAAGCCGCCACAGCCGTGGCTGCATCACACACGAGGGCAATCTCTCGATCCATTCGAGAAATTGCTCTCTTGTTTTCATCCGTCCAGGATCGAGTGATCAGATGCAGTGCCTCACCGAAGCAGCATCGCAACCCGCCTGCTTATCAAATCTGTGAGCAGTCCAGCGGCTCTAGGAGTAGGTTGGTCACATTCTCCACAATGTGGTCAAATCCGAATCGCTTGCCCGTCGAAAGCTTGATCCATGCCTCGCTGTGAATCTCCGCGTGCCATTTCGTGGCCAGTTCGTTGATGTCGTGGTAGCTCAGCATATAAGTCATCTGCGGCATCCTCGGGCCGATGAGCATATCGCCGAAGAACAGCGGGTGTAGACCGTATTCCTTAAAAATCGCGTACTCGCCGCCCTTGAACATCGCCAGCTTGGTCACGTGTTCTCCGTCGCTGGGGCTTTCGTAGGTGCGCATTTGAAAGATGCGCCTGCCCTTAGCGGCCGACGCGGCCGGCGGCGTTAATCGCGGCCAGTCCTCAAAGGCCGCCATCAGCGAGACCTCCACGCGTTGAAACGGCGGATTCGCTTCCGTCGCGTTCCAGAACGGCGCCGCCGCCTGCAGAAACTCCTCGTCCCGCCGCAGATGCAGGTCCATCTCCACGAGCGTTGACAGCGATCTTCCCGGAATCAGCACGTAGTAGGTGGGGATGAGCGGCCCGTACGTCACGGCAAACACCCCGATCGGCCCCATCCCCATGCGCGTCGCCGCCGGAATCAGCGCCTCTCTGAAGTAGTTCTGGGTCAGCGTCAACTCCTCGCCTCGCTTCAGGTGGTAGCGGCGCAACTGGTAAAACTCGCGTTCATGTCCCATCTGGGTTGGGACCTGCGCTGCGACATCGCTGGTAAGCGCCAGTGCGGAGCTGGCCAGCGACGCGGCAAGAAATTGGCGGCGTTCCATGGGTGACCTCCCGAATATTTTGAAAACCATTGTATCGCCGCTCTTCCGCGCCCTGTGTTCACCCGATCGCGTTGGCCGTCGCCGTCCAGGGCCGCTGCTGGCTCTCGGCGACGCCGCGATGCGTCAGCGCGCCCAGCCACGTGTTCAGCCCTTGCGCCAATCCCGCGTCCTGGCGCAGCGCCTCGCGCGCCCCCAGCTTGGCCAGCCGCAGCACATACGGGAAGGTCGAGTTCGTCAGCGCCAGCGTCGAAGTGTGCGGCACCGCTCCCGGCATATTGGTCACGCAGTAGTGCACCACGCCATCCACCTCGAAGCTGGGATTCGAGTGCGAGGTTGGCCGCGCCGTCTCCACGCAGCCCCCTTGGTCGATAGCCACATCCACAATCACCGAGCCCTTCTTCATCTCCCCAACCATGGCCTGCGTCACCAGCTTGGGCGCCGTCGCTCCCGGAATCAACACGCCGCCGATCACCAGGTCCGCCTCGCGCGTCGCGTGAGAAATGTTGTAGCTGTTCGACGCCAGCGTGTACAGCCGCCCGCCAAAGATGTCGTCCAGCTCCCGCAGCCGGTTCATGTTTACGTCGATCAGCGTCACTTTGGCCCCGAACCCCACCGCGATCCGCGCCGCGTTCGTGCCCACAATCCCGCCCCCCAGAATGGTCACGTGCGCCGGCGGCACGCCCGGCACGCCGCCCAGCAGAATCCCCAGCCCGCCGCGCTCCTTCTCGAGGTAGCTCGCCCCTACCTGCACGCTCATCCGTCCCGCCACCTCGCTCATGGGCATCAGAAGCGGCAGCATTCCCTGCACATCGCGCACCGTCTCGTAGGCGATGCCAATCACGCCAGTCTCCAGCAACTTGTCGGTCAGCTCCCGCGACGGCGCCAGATGCAGATAGGTAAACACCACGAGCCCTTCGCGGAAGAATCCCCACTCCCGCTCTACCGGCTCTTTCACCTTCACCACCATCTCCGCTCCGCGCCACGCCTCGCCCGCCTCGTCCACCATCTTTGCCCCTGCGTTGCGGTACTCCCCATCCGAAAATCCCGACTCCGCCCCCGCTCCGCTCTCCACCAGCACGGTCTGCCCGGCCTCGGTCAGCGCCCGCACTCCCGCGGGCGTCACCCCCACCCGCGCCTCGTTGTCCTTAATCTCCTTGGGAACTCCGATCACCATAGTTTGCTCCTTCCTGAGCCTGTTCTCTCCGGACGCGTCCCTGTTTCTGATACGCGCCGTCTACGTCTCTGACGCTTTTTTCGTGGCGCCGGCTTTATCTTCTTTGGTCGCGGGCCCTTACGATCCACGGGCTTTCCTCTCCTGCGCTGCTACAATCGAAACGGCCGGAAATGGCCCAATTGAATCGCTTTGTGAACTGCGAACGATGACCCTCCGCCTCTTCAACACTCTTACTGGACAATTGGACGCCCTGGTTCCCGTGGACGGTAAGGCCCTTCGCATGTACGCCTGTGGCCCCACCGTCTACGACTACGGCCACATCGGCAACTTCCGCACCTTCCTGCAAATCGACATTCTCCGCCGTTTCCTGCACCTCATCGGCACCCCCGTATTCCACGTAATGAACATCACCGACGTGGATGACAAGATCATCCGCAACGCCTCGCAAGCCGGGGTTCCTATCGGTGAGTATACGGCCCGCTTCGAGCAGGCCTTCTTTGAGGATCTCGACTCCCTCCGCGTCGAGCGCCCCGAGCAGCTCGCCCGCGCCACCGAACACATCGGCCGCATGGTCGAGCTGGTTCAGAAGCTGGCCGCCGCCGGAGCGGCCTACCGCACCGAAGAAGGAAGCTGGTACTTCCGCCTCGCGGCCTTCCCGGCATACGGCAAGCTAAGCAAGAAAGACCTCAGCGGCATGGAAGACGGCGCCCGCGTCGACGTGGACGAATACGAGAAGGACTCCGCCCGCGACTTCGCCCTCTGGAAGGCCGCCAAGCCCGGCGAAACCTCCTGGGAGACGCCCATCGGCCGCGGACGCCCCGGCTGGCACATCGAGTGCTCCTCCATGGCCATGGAGTACCTGGGCGAGACCTTCGATCTCCACTGCGGCGGCGAAGATCTCATGTTCCCGCACCACGAGAATGAGATCGCGCAAAGCGAAACCGCCACCGGCAAGCCCTTCGCCCTTCACTGGATGCACGTCCGCTTCCTGCTCGTCGATGGTCGCAAGATGTCCAAGAGCGAAGGCAACTTCTTCACCCTCCGCGACCTGCTCCTGAAGGGCTACAAAGCCTCGGCCATCCGCCTGGCGCTGGTCTCGGTGCCCTACCGCCATCAGCTGAACTTCACCTTCGATGGCCTCGCCGAATCCACCAACGCTATTGACCGCTTGCGCACCTTTCACCAGCGGCTGACAACGGGGAGCTACGCACCCGGCGAAAATTCCGCTCTCCAGGCCGCCGCAAAGAAAGCACGCGCCGATTTTATTGATGCCCTCGCTAACGACCTGAACACCGCCGAGGCCCGCGCTCCCATCTTCGAGCTGGTCCGCGCCGCCAACACGGCCATCAACCATGGACAATTCTTCGCGGCTGACCGCGACACGATTCTCCCTGCGCTCAAGGACTTCGACGCGGTCTTCGACGTCATCGAAGACCGCGACGCCGAGCCCACCCGCCGAGCCCTTGAGTGGGCCGAGCAGTCTGGCCGTCAGGCCGATGTCGCGCCCGCTCTGCTGGCCAGCCAGGCCCTCACCGACGAGGCCATCGAAGCCTTCGTAGCCGAGCGCACTCTCGCCAAAAAGCAGCGCGACTTCGCCCGCGCCGACAAAATCCGCGCCGAGCTGGCCGAAAAAGGCGTAGTGATCGAAGACTCCAAAGACGGCGTCCGCTGGAAGAGAAGGTAAGAACCTCTCCGCAACCCGTAGCGCCAGAAGGGGCACTGGAAGTGGCGCCGACGCTGCCAGTAGAGTCGATCTTCCCCGCGCCCCTTCGGAACGGGGGAAGGGCGGCTCGGGTGCCGGAGGCGCACGAACCCCTCCCCAGAACGGAGGGGGCTCCAAGAGCTCCGCTTTTGGGTGCCCGCTAGAGCACGAATCTTGGCCGCCCATTTCCGATTTTTGCTCTACAACCGCCTACCCTCGTTTGCCAATTATTCCCCTCGTGTGGCGAGCAAGAGCTGTAGCGGCAGAAGGCCTGCAACCTCTCGCTGGCAGAGGAACGCTTTCAAGGGGAGGCGGCTAACGGGCTGTCGGAAAGCGCAGCACTCCGGAACAGGTCGATGAGCACAACAACCAGGAAATCGACGAGCTCCGGACAAGGGTCCAGCCGGACCGGCCCTGTGAAGCCGCGCTGCTCTTCCAAAACTCCTGCAAAATCAATAGTTCGCAGAGTCAGCGCGCCTGCAGACTTAGCCTCATTGTGGCTCGCAAGCCGCTCTGAAGCAGCAACTTGCAAGCAAGTCCATGGCCTCTTCAAAAACTGCGTCTTCGACTGTAAAAACTGTAGCCATCCTCCTAACCAAAAGAAAAGAAGATGGTTGCAAACGCATCGACGCGCGTGTCAGTGTTTCTGTGAAGCTGTAAAACTGTGACACTGCCTGCTACAGCATCCACATCTTCGGCCAGGCATCACACATCATCTCCCTCTTTGCGGCAGGCCCGCCGTCTCACACTCCCGCTGCCACAGGCAGAATTTCCTTTACGTCCACCCACTGGGTGGGGTAATTGCCCGTGTAGCATGCCGTGCAGTAGCCGGTCCTACTTTCGTCCCGGACCGACGCCATCAGCCCTTCCAGTGAAAGATAGGCAAGCGAGTCGGCCTCGATGAAGCGGCAGATCTCTTCAATGGTGTTGTTGGCGGCGATCAGCTCGCGCCTCGAAGGCGTATCCACGCCGTAGAAGCAGGGCGCGATGGTGGGCGGGCAACTGATACGGAGGTGCACTTCGGTGGCCCCCGCGCCGCGCACCATGCGCACAATCTTCCGGCACGTGGTCCCCCGGATTATCGAGTCGTCGATAAGGATCACGCGCTTTCCCGCGAGCAGATTGTGGACAGGATTGAGCTTGAGTCGGACCCCGAAGTCACGCACTCGCTGCTCGGGCTCGATGAAGGTGCGGCCCACGTAGTGATTGCGGATGAGGCCGAAGCGGAAGGGCAGGCCAGCTTCTTCCGCATAGCCGAGCGCCGCGGTTACGCCAGAGTCGGGCACGGGAACCACAACGTCGGCCGGCACACCGGATTCAACCGCTAGCCGACGGCCCATCTGGTCGCGGCTCTCTTGTACCCAGCGCCCGAAGACTCGCGAGTCGGGACGTGCAAAGTAAACGTGCTCGAAGATGCAACTTGCTTGCGCGGCGCTGGTTGCGTAGTGGTGGCTGGTGACGCCATCCTCAGTGACCATGACCAGCTCACCGGGGAGAACATCGCGCACAAACTCCGCGCGGAGCAGGTCGAAGGCGCAGGTCTCTGACGCTAGCACGACGGTGTCAGGGCCGTTCGGATTTCTCAACCGGCCCATCGAAAGCGGCCGGAAGCCGCGCGGATCGCGAGCGGCGAAGATGCGGTCGCGTGTCATCATTACAATGGAGAACGCGCCGTCGATCTGGCTCAGGGAATCGGCGATAGCGTCTACTAGCGTGCCGGCTTGGGAATGGGCGATGAGCTGCACAATCACCTCTGAGTCAGAGGTGGTTTGAAAGTATGCGCCCTCGCGCTCCAGCCGCGAGCGCACCTCGCTCAGGTTGACCAGGTTGCCGTTGTGTGCAATAGCGATCAGGCCCTTGGTGGAGTCCACGCGGATGGGCTGCGCATTGAGGATCGCTGAGTCCCCAGTTGTCGAGTAACGAGTGTGGCCGATCGCCATCGTGCCCGGGAGCTTGGCCAGCACGTCGTCGGCGAAGATTTCGCTCACCAGGCCCATGCCCTTGATGTTGGCGAGATGCTGCCCATCGGCGGTAGCGATGCCGGCTGATTCCTGGCCGCGATGCTGCAGCGCATAGAGGCTGAGATAGGCCTGGCGGGCGGCGTCGGGATGGCCGTGAATGGCCACTACACCGCACTCCTCGTGGAGCTTCGGATCGGCACCTTCGACCTCGCCCAACCCGTCTCTCATCCTGAGCGAGGCCGCCGCGGCGGCCGAGTCGAACCGTCTGCCGTTCCGCCCTGCCCGCAGCGCCTCGGATGCATCGCAGACACCTCCCACACCCTGAAACAGCATCTGCCTCATGCGGAAGCCTCCGCGCTTCGCACACGGCAAGCTGCGGCTGCGACGTAAATTCTTGAAAGATTTGTTGCGGTCATGCCGAAACCTCATGATGCAAATTCGCTTCCAGGGCCGAGGCCCAAGGCCCTTGAAGCTCGTCTATCGCTGCAGAGATGAATGGGTCGCCTTCCACCAATATCTCCAGCCGTTTGCCGCCGGTAGTTCCGAGGCGGGCACAGAGAAAGTTGTGCTCGCCGGCCATGGCGTCGATCTCGGAGACTTGGCTGGGGTCGCAAGTAATAAGGACAGTGGAAGCGGGCTCGGCGAAGAGGCCAAAGAGCGGGTGCGCTAGCAGCGATGGGTCCTGCTCGACCTCGGCACCAATGCCTTTCGGAAAAGCTGCTTGAGCCAAAGCCACTGCCAATCCACCGTCGGAGAGATCGCGCGCGGAGTGAATCAGCTTGCGCCATGCGAGCGCCGCCAACAGATCGTGCAAGCTGACCTCGGCTTCCAGATCGAGCGCGGGCGGACGGCCCCAGAATCCGCCGAGCACCGCCTTGGCGAATTCCGAGGAGCCGAATGCCGCGAGCGCTGCGTCAGCTGCGTCTGTTGTTGCATCCGGCCGCACGGCCTGGTAGGCGTCGGGCTGATAAAGCGGCATCGGATACTGGCTGATAGGCGGCGGATTGAGAGGAACCTCGAGCTTGGGGTCGGGCTCCTCGCCGCGCGGAATCGGCCAAAGCATGACGATGGCGTCCTTCTCCCGCTGGAAGTGCGCGGGCACGGCCCTGCTGACGTCTTCAAGAATGCCTACGATCCCCAGGACCGGCGTGGGGTAGATGCCTTCGCCCTTTGTCTCGTTATATAAAGAAACATTGCCGCCGGTGATGGGTGTCCCCAGAGCCGTGCAGGCCTCCGCGATGCCGTCGATGGCCGCCGAAAGCTGCGCCATGATCTCGGGCTTTTCAGGATTGCCGAAGTTGAGGCAGTTGGTGGCGGCCACGGGGGTTGCGCCGCTGCACGCCACTTTGCGCGCGCACTCGGCCACCGCGTGCATGGCACCCAGCTTGGGATCGAGATAGCACCAACGGCTGTTGCCGTCGAGGGCCATGGCCAATCCGCGCTCGTGGCCGGGCGTTCCCGTCCCTTTGATGCGCATTACTCCGGCCTCTCCGCCGGGACCGATCACGGTATTGGTCTGCACCATGGAATCGTACTGTTCGTGAATCCAGCGTTTGGAGCAGACGTTGGCGCTGGCGAGTAGCTTCTTGAGGTCGGCGGTGTAGTTGCGATCCTTGGCCAGTTCTGCCAGCATCTCGGCTAAGGGATCGAGCGGTATTGGGGCCTTCCATGCGCCGATCGGGCGATGGTAAAGCGGTGCGTCGTCGGTGAGTGATTGATTGGGTATGTCGGCGACTAGTTCGCCGTGATGGCGGATGCGCAGCCGCGGCGATGGCTCGACCGTGCCAACGATCACGGCGTCGAGGCCCCACTTGGTGAAGACGCGTAGAACCTCGTCTTCGCGTCCCTTCTCGGCTACCAGCAACATACGTTCCTGGCTTTCGGAGAGCATAATCTCGTAGGCGCTCATGCCAGTTTCGCGCTGCGGCACGTGGTCGAGTTCCACATTGAGGCCCACGCAGCCCCGCGCACCCATCTCGCAGGTCGAGCAGGTAAGCCCCGCCGCGCCCATGTCCTGAATGCCCACTATGGCGCCTGTCTGCATCGCCTCCAGACAGGCCTCAAGGAGCAACTTTTCCATGAACGGGTCGCCGACCTGCACGTTGGGCCGCTTCTGCTCGGAGCCTTCCTTGAACTCTTCACTTGCCATGGTGGCGCCGTGGATGCCGTCGCGGCCAGTCTTCGCGCCTACATAAATCACGGGGTTACCGGCGCCGCTGGCTTTGGCATAGAAAATCTCGTCCTTGCGCACCAGTCCGAGGGCGAAGGCGTTCACCAGCGGATTGCCGCTATAGCAGGATTCAAACTTGGTTTCGCCGCCTAGGTTGGGCACGCCGAAGCAGTTGCCATAGCCCGCTATGCCGCTGACGACACCCTCTACGATGGCGTGATTTCTGTGAACGAGCTGCCGCCGCTCGGGGTCCGACATTCCAGATTCCTCCGAGATCGGCCCAAAGCGCAGTGAATCCATCACTGCCAGCGGGCGCGCGCCCATGGTGAAGATGTCGCGCAGAATCCCGCCCACGCCGGTGGCCGCGCCTTGGAGAGGCTCGATGTAGCTGGGGTGGTTGTGGCTCTCAATCTTGAAGGCGCAGGCCCAGCCGTCGCCTACGTCGATGATGCCTGCATTCTCGCCCGGTCCCTGCACAACACGGTCGCTTTTGGTGGGCAGGCGCTTCAGATGGACGCGGCTGGATTTATAGGAGCAATGCTCGCTCCACATCACGCTATAGATGCCTAACTCGGTGAGCGAAGGCACGCGGCCCAGCGTGGCGAGAATACGATCATATTCCTCAGCCGTGATGCCATGTCGCGCCAGAACCTCCGGGGTGACGGTGGCCGGCGCAGGGGCAGCTGTGGTGGAGGTGTGAGTCATCACCGATAGTTTCATTGTCGCATGAGATTCGCAGACGAGTAAGGCGCCGTGGATGTGCAAGGCGTGGCACACCTGCCGGAACCGGCCCCACTCCGGCCCGGAATCGGGCTAAACGCCGCCAATCGCGTGCCTACGAAAGTAGGTAATGCTTCTCTTTTCGAATCACCCACTCTCCCGCCGCCCCGTGCCCTGAAAGCCATGCGGAAGTAGACCGAAATTTCTTCTTTCATCCAATGCCCCCGCTTCATGCGGCTTTATGGCAGAACCGCTCGGAACCCGTCAATGCTCTCCGCTGCGCTTCGATGAACGCGCAGGAGAACGTGCGGCATTGACCGAACCCGCCTCGCCTCTGCCCGCCGCATAGACATGAAGCGGGGGCACTCAACGAAAGAAATTTGGTTGAGAGCCAAAGGCGAAAAGCCCTCCTTCAGAATTTCGCCCCACGCGGGCAGCACAGGAGAGCGAAACGTCATGGCATACCGCAACCATCGCAATGCAGCCAGCAGGCCGAGCATCTACCAGACCGTTACCGACCGCGTCATTTCCAGCCTCAAAGCCGGCGTGATTCCGTGGGAAAAGCCGTGGAAGACGCCGCACTTCGCAGGCGGCCCATTCCCGCGCAACTTCTACACGGGCAAGCCCTATCGTGGCATCAAGGTTCTCTTGCTTTGGTCGAGTGAGTACAGTTCCCCATTTTGGCTTACGTTCAGACAGGCGCAGGCATTGAAAGGCAACGTCCGCAAAGGTGAGCATGGAACGCAGATCATCTTTTACAAGCAGCTTCCCGAACACGCGAAGAAAGACGACGAAACAACGGGCGAAGACGAGCGCGTTCCTTTTGTTCTCTGCCACTACACCGTTTTCAATGTGGAGCAGTGCGATGGTCTCATGCTTTCCGAAATCTCGCAGCCTGCTATCGCGCCAGAGATCGACGAAGACGATGTTTGCGAAAGCATCGTTGCCGGATGGGATAACCGCCCCGCGCTTTATCTCAACAGCCCGACCGAGCACCTGGCATATTATCGGCCTTCCACTGATTCCGTCTGCATGCCGGCACGTTCCCGCTTCGTCGATGCACCGCACTATTACAGCACCTTATTCCATGAGCTGATTCACAGTACAGGACACGAAAGCCGCCTGAATCGCACCTTTGGCGACCGTTTCGGAGATGAGCTTTACCGCAAAGAGGAACTGGTAGCCGAGATGGGCGCAGCCTTTCTTTGTGCCATCGTTGGGATCGCCAACGAGCACACCAACCGCAACACCACCGCTTACATCCAAAACTGGATTGTCCGGCTTCAAGAAGACAACCGGCTGATCGTTTATGCAGCCGTTGCGCTGAATATCGCTCCGGCGATCTACGACCATGCTCATTTCTGAGCAGTGACGCCAACCCTTCTCGCCGGCGCATCCTGGACAGCGAAAACCCGCCGGCCAACGCA
>JAKABE010000442.1:448-3116 GCA_021801945.1 Acidobacteriota bacterium | reverse complement strand
TACTGTCCGATGACGGGAAGCAATCCATCCAGGGGCCATGGGCCTTGGCTTTTGACAGCTCGGGGAACCTATGGTCCAGCAACGCTAACTCTCCGAACACTGTGGTCGAATTCTCAAAGGCCAGCTTGTCGGCCACCGGCAGCCCGACTCCCCCAGTGACGCTGAGTTCCGCAATGGTCAACGGCAACGCCAGTTTGAATGCCCCCAACGGGATCGCGTTCGACAAGACCGGCGATTTGTGCGTGGTCAATTCTGCCACGCCATTCGGCGTCGGCCTTTACAGCACCTCCCAACTCACTGCCGGTGGCGCTGTGGTGCCCAATGTGTTTATCGTTGGCGCGGCAACTAGCTTGAATGTGCCCGCGGGCGACACCTTTGGTCCAACCATCGTGTACGGAACTGCGGGAACCTACAGTGGGTCGATGTACTGATCCAGAAGTCATGCGGGACATCTGGTCTCCCAAGTTGATTCTTTAACGATTGCGTAGGGCAAATCGGTGAGTAGCCATGGTAGGCCGTCCGTCGGCTCGGAACGCGGCTGTGCGAGTGTAGTGCGTTATTAGGAACTTGATAATTCAGCGATGGACATTGTTGGTTGAACCATGCATCTGGCCATCGCCATCGTGTTGTCACCGGAAGAGCGCGTCGCCTCCGGGCTCCGGCGTTGTCCCCGCTTTCACCTGCGCTTCATCCCCATGTCCAGTTCCTGGCTGAACCTGGTGGAACGCTGGTTCCGCGAGATCACTGAAAAGCGAATCCGCCGTGGAGCCTTCTACAGCGTGCCGGAACGTATCGCCGCCATTCACGACTACATCGACACCAGCAATCAGAACCCTTGCGTCTTTACCTGGACCGCGTCGGTGGCGCGCATCCCGGCCAAGATCGCCAAATGGAGAGAAGCGTTAGACGCACTGCGCTGTCATCGCATTGATATGCGTCCTTTGCGGAACCTATCCACCCTGCCATTTTCGCCGGAGGGTGTCCCCGATTTAGTTGAAAGTTGAGCGGCGGTTCGACCCGGTTCAGAAAGAATCGGGTTGCGAACCTTTTACAAGGAGAACCGCCGAGAAAAGAGCTTATCGCACCATCTGCAAGCACGGGAAATGCAATGAACGAGAGCTGACCAACTTCCTGGGCAAGAACGGGCAGGCGCTTCTGTCCATGGTGGAGATGATGGCGTGATGCCGGCTGGCCTGCGACGAGCTGAGCGGCGTGGCCGCTCGGTTGGCCATCCAGACCGTATTGCAACTGTCGGCGATGGAGGCTGCGGGAGGTCCACCGCAGCAAGGCGACGGCGCAACTCAGAGGTAGTTTTCTATGGCCGTCAGCGAGGGCAGGTGTTTCTGAGCGACCGCTGGTGCAGAAAGGATGGGAAAGGTTCAGCCCTCGCGCGTGACGTCAATCGGGCTGCCTGAAAGCGCAAAGGGCGCCATCCAACGGGACTTTCTTGCGGGAAGGTGCCCATGGTTGCGTTACTCGGCTGGGCTTGCTACTGTCCTGGCGGTCGCATTCCCCGCGGCGCGAGCCGGAGCCTTCTCTCCCGCAGTCAAAGTTGTCCAGGGACCAGCCTTCATATCGTGCAGAATCGGCCTCTCCCAATCGAACTGCGGATGCGCCTTAAAGAAGGGTGCGGCCAGAAAGTCTTCTCCACAAGGATGGCCTGCCCGCCCGATAAAGCTCATCCGCGCCGCCAGATCGGAGTCCATCACCTTGCCGGTCACAGCTCCGCCAGGATTGAAGGGAGGGTCGCCCCAGACCGGCTCTCCCCGCGCGGAGGTCTCCTCATGTCCGCACAAGCTGCGCACGCCAGGGTCGATTCGGTTCTCAAACACATCGAAGTGGTCGGAGAGATACGCCTCAGCCAGCGTGGTATCCAGCTTGCCGTAGTGCTGCTTCATGAACTGCAGCGCCCGGAGGTGGCGCGCGTTCATGGAGCTCTGTGGGTTATTGGGATCAAAGCCGGGCGTATCGTCGCGAATCACCATAGGGTCCTGAGAAAAGTTGGCGCTGACAAAATAACCGTCCTTCTTGACAGTCAACGGAGTATGGCGCAGCCCCAGCTCCAGGTAGCCAATCTCGCCCGTCTTGCGATCCCCGACGAGCCACGAATTGGCATAGCCGCCGTTGTTGCCCTTGCGCATGAT
The DNA here is from genome assembly GCA_021801945.1 of Acidobacteriota bacterium. The sequence goes on along the minus strand of JAKABE010000442.1, from coordinate 972 downwards.
GGCGGCGTACTGCGCAATCGAGCTTGCATACTGCATGGCCTTGCGCGAGCGGTCAAACTCGGCGATTCCATGCACATCAAATCCCTTGGCCATGGGCAGAGTGGTCTCGGTGATCATCAGTCCGGCGGCGTTCACGCCGAAGTCGTCCTGACTGGTGATGATGCCCGGAGAGCCATCCATGAAGATGCGATAGCCGTGCTGAGGCACGATATCGAAGGCCACGGCCCAGCGCTCTCCCTCCGCATACGGCGACCAGTTGCTGTGCGCGATCACGATCTTGCCATCCCGAGTGGCAGAGCCGGTGGCGATAAACGCGCTACACTTGCCGGGCGCTACCGCGGCCTTAGGCGCAGGCTTGCCCTCTTTGGCGTCGATCATGGGCAGGTAGTAGCCGGTAAGCTCTTCATCTCCGTTCAACGACCGGCGCCGCGGCGGGCATTCCCCGACGGGCACGCGTTCGCGAAGAACGGTCCGATGGGCTTCGGGCCGCCTCCCGGACGGCCCCGGGCCGAACGGCGAAAGAC
>JAKABE010000442.1:0-438 GCA_021801945.1 Acidobacteriota bacterium | reverse complement strand
TCCGTTCAACGCCACCACATCCCACAGGTCCAGCTTCGAACCCTGCGCCTTCAGCCCGGCTGCGATCCCCTTCAACTCCCGCTGGTACTCGGGATCGAGGTTCGGCCACAGAACGTTCCTGCCAGCCTGGCGGAAGAACTCCCAGGAGCGCTTGTCCAGATGCACCGCCTCCACGGCATAGACATGCACGTTATCTTCAATCTGCCGCGCCAGCAGATAGCCGTGCTGAAAGCCGATCTGCTCAGGCGTTCCCTGCAGGTGCACATAGGTCCACCCATTTTGATGAAACATGTAGGCCCCCTGCAGCCGCGCGTCCGGTGCGGAAGACCTCGCCGGAGATGTTGACGCGGTCGCGGCCGCCGAAGCGGCGAGTGGGGAGAGGAAAAGAAAGAGCATAGCAGCAAGTCGCATATCGGTTGCTCCTGAGGATCGGTTGCT
>JAKABE010000441.1 GCA_021801945.1 Acidobacteriota bacterium | reverse complement strand
ACCTCTGCGCGAGGACTGCATCGTGGGTCTACTTCAGAAAGCATTGGCCGATCGCGAGCGCGGCCTGGGCGCGCTCGAATTGACCGCCGACGACGAAACTCTGGAACTGATCGCCGGCTATTCGAGCGGCGACTGCCGCAGCGCCTACAACACCCTCGAAGTCGCCGCCCAACTCGTCCAGGACGATAAAAAAATCACAAAGGAAGTGGCGGCAGAAGCCGTGCAGCGCCGCGTGCTCATGTACGACAAGCAGGGCGAGGAGCACTACAACCTGATCTCGGCGCTGCACAAGAGCGTGCGCAACTCCGACCCCGACGCCGCGCTCTACTGGCTGGGCCGCATGTTTGCCGCCGGCGAAGACCCGATGTATTTAGCGCGCCGCGTCGTCCGCATGGCGGTCGAGGACATCGGCCTGGCCGCACCCGAAGCTCTCAACCTGTGCTTGTCCGCGAAGGAGGCCATCGATTTTCTCGGTTCCCCGGAAGGCGATCTCGCACTCGCCCAGGCCGTGGTCTATCTGTGTCTTGCGCCCAAGTCGAACTCCGTTTACGTGGCCTATGGCGCGGTCCAGGAGGACATCGAGCACACCCGCCAGGAGCCAGTGCCGCTGCACCTGCGCAACGCGCCCACCAAGCTGATGAAGGCGCTGGATTACGGCAAAGGCTACCGCTACGCGCACGACGAAGCCGGCAAGGTAGCGGACATGGACTGTCTGCCGGAGTCGCTGAAAGGCCGCAGTTACTACCACCCCACGCTGGAAGGCCGCGAAAAGCAGTTGGCGGCGCGCTTGGAGGAGATACGGAGGATTCGCTCCGTCAAGCGAAACTCGAGAGAGGGCGCCTAAGTTCCTTTGATGTCGCGCCGAATTCGCCTTCGAAACGAAACGAAATCAAACCAATCTTTTTTGGGATCTAAGATGCAGATTTGGGCGCGAGCATAGGCACTTTCCAAAGCTTCGATTTGATGGCTGTGCATTGAGGCGAGGCGAACCCAATCATATTTCTCTATCCCCGAGACCTGAGCAATTAGGAACATCCATCAAGCCGGCGACCGTGCTCGAATTAGTGTGTAGGGCTCTCCTGTAGAGAGCCCCAATAGGGAGTAACACCGATGAAACGTTTCTTCACGATCCTTGCAGTTGCTGTGGCCGTCTTCGTTCTACCCATCTACGGCTACTCTCAGACCTCAACAGATCAGAGCACACCAGGCATGGGAGGCATGGAAGCGCCCGCGGGGCATCGAGAAGCTATGCGAATGGTGCCCGCCCGTGCCGAGCTTTTACACTCCCTGAATTCCACGAAAGATCAAGCCGGCTCGGAGGTGCAGGCGAAACTGGTGCAGAAGGTGACCCTGACCGATGGGACAGAGTTACCCGAAGGCGCGATTCTGGAAGGAAAAATTACCACGGACGACATGCAGCAGAAAGGCATGTCCAAGCTTGCTCTTCGCTTCATTGAGGCGCATTTGAAGAATGGCACTCGAGTGCGAATCAAGGCAACCATTGTCGGCTTTTATGGCCCTGGAGCGGTCTCCCAATCCTATCCCTCGTCAGCAGGCGACGAAGTCCCAAGCAGTTGGACCGATGGGACGTTGCAGATGGACCAAATCGGCGTTCTCGGCGGCGTGGATCTTCACAGCAAAATCTCGAGCAGAAACTCCGGCGTTTTTGTCTCGACAAAGAAAGACAAGTTCAAGCTGGACGAGGGCAGCGAAATTCAGTTTGCGATTGGCCCAGGGCGCGGGCACTCGGCGATCTGAAATGGATCGGGCGAAGGGATGAGATCGAGCCCCGAAGAATCGGGCGTTCTATCAACTCTGCTCTCTTGTCCCTTGTTCCCTCCGTCCCTTGTTCCCTGCTTTTCGCATCCCCTCGCGCGCCAAGCGGGTTGCCTCGTTCATCCGCTCGATGGACTCAATCTTCTCCGGCCATGTGCGCGATTTCAGGTACGCGCGCATCGAAGCTTTCGCCCGCGCATTGAGTGCGGTCTTCTCTACATCGATCTTGAGCGCATCTTCTGTCATTTTCCTCCGCCTTTCACGCTGTCGAGAACTCGATTCAGCCGGTCCGAGAGTCCGAAACGGCGGGCCAGCGCCGAGAGCGCCTCCAGGTCCACTTCGTTCCCGTCAAGAAACAGCATAACGCGGGCATAATCCTTGCTTCTTCCAGTCTGAAGAGCGATTGCACACAAATGCTCTGCCGAAAACACCCGCGTGGGGATACCGTCGTAATCCGTGCCGGCAGCCTCCCGGATGGCCTCGGCAATGAGGGCATTGGCATCGGTGAGAATCTGCACCGGCCACTTGCCGAACCGAACGTACTCGCCTTCAACCTGTCCGCCCTGCGCCTGGAGCGCCTTATAGATGGGTGCAAGCGTGACCAGCGGTCCGGATGAGAACGGAAGGAAAACGAAGACATCTAGATCCTCCGTCTGCATGGCCGGAAGATAAAATGACGCGCCAATTGCCCCGCCAATCGCGTAATTCTCAATCACGCGATCTGCTACCAGACGATTGAGTGCTTCAAGCGCAGCCCGCACCGGCGACTCCAGAGTGGAATCACCATACTAACTCCGGGGGATCTCACCCCGCTCGCTCTCTTCCTTCATTCCCTCTGTTTCCCATCCCCTGCCTTACACTGTTCTCACCATGAAGGCCGCCATCCTTACCGTCAGCGACAAGGGGCACCGCGGCGAGCGCGAAGACGCCAGCGGGCCGGCGCTAGCCGCGTGGCTCGCCGAGCGCGGCGTGCAAGTCGCGTGGACGCGGGTGCTGCCCGACATCGCGCCCGACATCGCGGCACAGTTGATCGCGTGGGCCGACAGCCGCATCGTCGACCTGATCCTCACCACCGGCGGCACCGGCGTTTCGCCGCGCGACGTGACCCCCGAGGCCACGCGGCGGGTCCTCGAGCGCGAAATTCCCGGCATGGCCGAGGCCATGCGCGCCGCCAGCCTTGCCAAAACGCCCTACGCCATCCTGTCGCGGGCCGTCGCCGGCATCCGCGGGCAGACGTTGATCGTGAATCTGCCCGGCAGTCCCAAAGGGGCGGTCGAGAACCTGGAAACTGTGTGGCGCGCGGTGGCGCACGCCATCGGCAAGATCCAGGGCGATTTGATCGGAA
>JAKABE010000440.1 GCA_021801945.1 Acidobacteriota bacterium | reverse complement strand
CAATGGCCCTCGGTCAGTTGGTCAACCGATTCGGTTCTGGCGAAATCCTTGGCTACCGCGTCAGTCCACTTATCCGGCTCCTGCAGGAAACCATCCTCATCGACTTCGTACTTTCTTCCTTCCACTTCAAAGATCGACACCGTTCACCTCGCAGTCAGTTCATCTCGATGTATCCGCAGGGACACGATTCTGCGCACTTGCCGCATCCGTTGCAGAGGTCGAGTTTGATTTTGTAGTGTTCGCCTTTGGGCAGCTTCTCAAAGCAGTTTTTGCTGCAGTACATCCAACAGGTTTCGCAGTCCATGCACAGGCCGCAGGACATGCAGCGCGCGGCCTCGGCAATCACCTCAGCTTCGTTGAGGGCCTTGGCGTCGCTGGCGAGCGGAGCCGCAGCCGGATACCAATCCAGCTTGACCTTTTCCGCGTGAATGACGGCCGGCGACCAGGACCGGTGGACCGGGCAGCACTCGAACTGCGCGGCCAGGGTATCGGCCACGGCCCGGCCCTGGGCGATGGCCACGCTCACCGTATTGAGCACCCGGGGCTCGGGATTGAGCGCTTCCTGGGCGAAAATCGGAGGCGGTTCGGTGGGCAATGCGCCTACCAAAACCGCCTCGCCGTCACGGCCTCCGCGCACTTCAAGTTGCGCCGGCTTCTGCAGGCCCATGGCAAAGAAGACAGCGCTATAATCGTGCTGCAACTGCTCCACGCTGACATCGCGGCCCACCACACAGTTGGTTTGCAGTGCGATTCCCAGGGAGAGAATACTTGCGATCTCTCCGTCGAGGGTCTCGGCCGGGATGACCGAGCGAGGGATGCGGTAGCGTATCATCCCTCCGGGCTGCGGTGCGGCGTCGATGAGCGTAACCGCGAATCCCTTGCGGGCCAGATGGTAGGCGGCGGAGAGTCCCGCCGGTCCCGCGCCCACAATGGCGATGCGCGTGCCCGTTCCCGGCTGCTCCGTAGCCGGCTGCGCGCGCCATCCGTGGGCGATGGCAAAATCGCCCACGAACTGCTCCAGACGCCGGACGGACACTGCCCCGTCTTTGGCCTTGCGGTTGCAGTTCAGCTCGCAGGGGTGCTGACACACGCGCCCGCAGACCGCGGGGAATGGGTTGTTCTCCAGGATCGTTTGCCAGGCAACCTCAAACGCCTGCTCGGGCGTGCGGCCGAAGTCCTTGTGCTGAGCCAGGGGAACCAGCCACCCGCGCACATCCGTGCCGCAGACACAGGCATGGATGCACGGAGCGGTTTTGGGCGTATACGCGGGGCGCTGCGAGCTGACGTCTGCGCTGCCCGAAGCGCTATGTTTGATGACCGGTTTCTTAACTTCCTTAAAAAGCCCCATCGGAGCCTCTCTTAGCTGTGTGAGGCGCTGGCAGGCGCACGTCAGTACCGGATATGGGCCGACCGCGCAAACGTCAAGCCAGCGTGCTTAAAGTCATCGATGTGGTAGCGGGTGAACTCGAAGCCGGTCAGCTCGAAGAATCTGGGCCAGCCGACGCGATCGATCCATTCGCCCACGCGCTCGTATTTGCGCGCGTTCTTGCTGTACACATCGACAATCTTCACCACCGCATCCACCACCTCAGGCCAACGCGGCGGGTTGTTGGGTAGAAACGGAATGGCCAGCTTCGAGAACCTTGGCTCGCTGCGCGCGTTGCTGACCTTGCCGCCCACCCAGATCGAGATGCCATCCGTGTTTGGATCGTTTAGGGGCATGGCCGGGCAAACGGTGTAGCAGTTGGCGCAGTACATGCACTGTTCCTCGATCACATCGACGGATGGCTTCCCGTCGTACGTGGCCGCCCGGATGGCGCCGGTCGGGCAGGAAGAGATCAGCGTAGGCACCTCGCAGACTTTCGGCAACAGTTCCTTCTGCACCTTCGGCGGACGGCTGTGCACGCCCAGAATGGCAATATCGGAGCAGTGCACCGCGCCGCACATGTTCAGGCAGCAGGCCAGGGCGATGCGCAGCTTGGCGGGCAGATCCTCGTGGGTGAAGTGATCGGCCAGGGCGTCCATCACCGACTTCACGATTCCCGAAGCATCAGTCGCCGACGAGTGGCAGTGCACCCAGCCTTGCGTGTGTACGATGTTGCTGATGGCATTGTTGGTGCCGCCCACGGGAATATTCATCGCCGCCAGATCCCGCTTGAGCGGCTCGATGTTGGCCTTATCCTCCAGCAGGAACTCGATGTTGTTGCGGCTGGTGAAGCGCAGGTAGCCTCCGCAGTATTTGTCGGCCAGGTCGGCGAACTTGCGTATGGTCTGGATGCTGAGCAGCCGGGGCGCGCCCCCGCGCACCGTGTAGAGGCGGTCGCCAGATTCGGCCACATGGCACAGAACTCCCGGCGCCAGGTTCTCATGATATTTCCAGTGCCCATAGTTTTTGCGCACAATGGGAGGAAGGTACTTGTCGTACGACGGCGGACCGACGTCGGTGAGGCGGGGTTGAAGTGGAGCTGTCGTCGTTGTCATTGTTCACCCTCCTTCTCTTTCTGGAAATAGATGTAGGGGTTATCGCGGGGCGCCGAAACCATCTCCGGCACCGGGTCTAATCCGATGGCGTCAAGAAACGCCGGCATACCCACGCGCTGGATCAGCTCGCCGACACGCTCGCGGTTAGTGCCGTACTCGTCCCAGAAATCCCAGATCCGCGTAACCAGTTCCTTGATGGTCTCGAACAATTCATCGGCGGGAACAAAGGGAATCAGCACGGACGACAGCAGCGCGCCCTGCAGAATGGGAGCCTTGGCGCCGAGCAGGATCACCGCGCCTCTCTCCTTGCCGGGACGCAGCGCCTTGGGCATCACGTTGATGCAGTGCATGCAGCGCACGCAGTCGTGGTTTTCGATGTTCAGCTTCTTGCCGTCCCAGTCCACGCACTTGCCGGGGCAGTGGTTGCATACATCATTCTGAATGTCCAGGCCAGCGGCAGCATAGTTCGCCACCTCGCCGTCATCGATCTGGATCCCGTCTTTCCAAGTCCCGATCACGGACATATCGGCGCGAGCGATCGAGGCTACGCAGTCGTTGGGGCAGGCTGAGAACTTGAATTTGAATTTGTACGGGAACGCGGGGCGGTGCAACTCGTCCTGATAGTGCATGGTCAGGTCGTAGCAGAGCTTCATGGAGTCGTAACAT
>JAKABE010000439.1 GCA_021801945.1 Acidobacteriota bacterium | reverse complement strand
AGTGGACGGCGTCACCGTTCTGGACCTCAGCGGCCGCATCACCTTGGGTGAGGGCAGCGTACAGTTGCGCGATGCCGTTCGCAACCTGCTCGGCAAGGGACAGAAGACCATCCTGCTCAACATGGCGGATGTCAACTATATTGATAGCTCGGGGTTGGGTGAGCTGGTAAGCGCCTATACCACGGTCAAGAACCAGGGCGCTGTTCTCAAGCTCCTCAAGCTCACCGCAAAGGTGCATGATCTGCTGCAGTTGACCAAGCTCTACACTATCTTTGACATCTACGACGACGAGGCTACGGCCATCGCCTCCTTCAAGTAGAGCCACTCGATCCGTTCCGGTCTGCCAGGGGCCATCTCGCGCGTGCGGGATGGCCTGGTTCGGCACGGCCAGCGGGGAGGGGCTATCCATTGTGCCGAAGCCGATCCCGCAAAATTGGAGCACCGGGCGGGAGTTGAACCCGCGAATACAGGTTTTGCAGACCTGCGCGTTAGCCACTTCGCCACCGATGCTTGAAAAGCGACAGATACAACCCCAGGCATCCTCAAAGTGCCTCTGGTGTTACGGTATCTTTCGCGATGCCTGAAGTTCTTCCCTTCAGACCTGTCTCTTGAACAGCGCCCCCCATCATTCCTAGCGGCTGGGCTTGGGGAGATACCTTGCTTGCACAACCCATCGCAAAGCTCCCGCTGGCACGGCCGCGACTGAAACTGAAACAGGGCGTGAGGACGTGAAACGGGGCGATTGCGATTCTGTACCTACGGGTTGATTGAGCAGGCCCGCACGAGCAAACAAAGAGTAAAGTGCGGCAAGCCGTCTGTCAAGAAACGATTTGCTGCGTCACGGGAAGGAAAATGGAGCGGACAACCTGGATTGACGCTCCGGGCTGACCGCGGCGCGCGCCCCAGGGATGCATGTCTGCTGCGAGCCTTCATGGGGCGGTCTTTTTGCGACCGTTTCCTCGCGCCATCCCGTTCCGGGCGGATGGCCGGAAGGGAAGATAGAGCAGCAGAAATAAAGCCAGCGCGACCGCTTCAGAGGTCAGGATGTACCACGGCCATGGACCGAGAGCACTGAGCAGCGAGAGGCTCTCAGGCTTGGCGCGGAGATACATGTAGTTGGTCCTGAAGGTGCAATCGAAGACGAAGTCGAATCCGGCGAAGAGGTTCAGGGTCAGCATCATCCTGGCCACCGAGCCTGGCCGTGGACGCGCCTGCCCGGACCACAACAGATAAAGCACGGCGGCGACAACCAAGCCGTGGGCTGCGAAGAACTGCACCGTGGACAAAGAAGGAAAGGGTTCCCATAGGTCGGGTGTGAGCAGCGCCATGGAGGTGCCGGCCAAGGCGGCGTAATAAGCCAGATCGAAGATCACCGGGTTGAGGGTGAAGAGTACGGAAATAACGAGAAAGAGGGTGACGTCGCAGAGATCGAGGGGCAAAGCGCCCGGAAAGCTGAGCTGGCCGATTGCCGCTAAATATCCGTACCACGAGACCGCATCCAGGAGAAGGACGACACCGAAGCCGAGGCGCAAGCCTCTGCATCCGGGTGAAAGACGGCGCTGGATGGCCGCGAGAGTGGCGGCAAGAAGGGGGATGGCGGCGAGGATGAGCAGGTGTGCCGGTCCAAGCAGATTCATGTAGGGCGCCGAGAAGAGAACCAGGCTTCCACGGAATCGGATTGGAGCACAGACAGACATGGACCCCAGGTGTGGATTGTATCCAACTTCAGTGCGGGCCCCGGTTGGGCCGTTGCATCGATGCAGGCGCAACGCGAGGGTGATGATCTTGGCGGTCACGGGCCGCACCGTTCTTGCAGCAGCGGGAGGGTTTTTCCTGCCACGATGCACATCCTTTCAACAGGCCTTCAACACCGCAAATGGCGGTGCTTGTGTGGGGTAGCGATTTTCCACCGAATTCGGATAGATTTTCAGTGCACGTTTCGCCTGTCATTCTCTCTTCCCATAAGCCGCCGCGGCTCGTAATCTTGCCATTCGTTACAGCAAATTCACCCGCTGCTGGGTTTTTTCATTCGAGTGGCAAAAAAGCAAACTGTTGACCGCGAACAAAGGCTGTCCTGCTGCGGATTGCATGCCGGTTGCCGTTGCGCATAAGAGGCGCGCAGAAGAGCATCATGCGCCGTGCCTGGGCAACTTGGGCATGAGAGCCCGTGGAGGAAACATCTGCTTTGTTCCCGGCTGCCGGAACTGGATACCCCCCTAGAAACTCGCCGGAAGTGCGGGCGGCAACGAACAGCCCTGCACACGGCGAGAAAACCGACGAAGGAGCACCTCACCAATTATGCGGCCCAAGAAAGTGATTCTCTGTGTAGACGACAACGAACAAGAGCTTTCGGTGCTCAGGTTCATGCTAACGACGAATGGATACCGGGTGATTTCGGCCACAAGCGGCCAGGAGGCGGTGGGCATTTTCTCGGGGACGCCAGTGGACCTGGTGCTGGCCGACTTTACGATGCCGCAGATGAATGGGAAGCAACTGGTGGACCGGCTCAAACGCATTGCCAACCATGTGCCCATGATCCTGCTGGGCGATCCACCGGCGATGGGCGGCGAGATCCACGTGGCGGATGCGATGCTGGCCAAGAAGGGGTGTTCGGCGCAGGAGCTGCTAGAGCGCATCAAAATCATGAGCGCGCGCAAACGTGGGCCGCGCAAGGGGCAGCGGGTGGCAAGAGTCGAGGAATTGGCAGCGGCGTCCTGAAGCATCGCAGGAGATGTCCGAGTGATTTCGTCAAGGAGCGCGAGTCTTCCGAGCACCGTGACTGCGTGGTTCGGTAATCGGATTCAACCAGGTGCGGGTCAGGAGACCTGCACTACGGCCGGCCGGGAGGCCGGCGCTACAAATATCCCCTATGAGACGGTGCGCACACAGTACTAGACAGAAGCAGGAGTGAATGAGATCTGGGCCACCTCACCGGAGCGACGAGGACAAAGACAATGCGGAGGCGGGGAACCTAGTTCCCGGTTACTTGACCACCCGGTTGCGACAGCAGACTGGCAGCTATCGGCGCAGAAAATCGCGGACTCTCTGCAGTATCACGTCGCGGCCCACGTCGGAGATGGCGTTGGTGAGCGGGATCTGCTTGGGGCAGGCTTCGACACAGTTCTGCGCGTAGCCGCACTCCTGGATGCCGCCG
>JAKABE010000438.1 GCA_021801945.1 Acidobacteriota bacterium | reverse complement strand
TCGGGAAGACGGAGTGATTGATTTGGTCCGCGGACTGCGCGCAGAAAGTATCCGTCAAGGCAAAGATCTGGTTAACGCGCCCCCGGGAGGACCGGCAGGTTGATTTGCCAAGCCGAAAGCGCAGGCGGCGGTGCACCGGGCGAGGGAAACGGAAGCAGGCCCGCAGAGACAATCTGCTCGAAACCCATTGCAGCCTTGATCGCCGGCTCAGACGTAGCAGTTGCGGCCTCTATGAGCCTGCGCACTACACTGGAGCCATATGCCGGGCAACCACGAGGAAGGGACAGGCACCGGGAAGGGACAGGGAGTTAGAGCTCCCATGCTCTGGCTGAGCGGGCTATGGATTCTACCTCTGCTGGCCGCCGCACTCTGGTTGCTGCCGCAAGCAGCGGCGCCAAGGGCTGCAGCCGCCGCGATCGCGGTCCTGCTGGCGCCCGTACCCGCACTCCTTTCTCTCCGCAGGAAGGATGCGGAACGGAGGGCCTCGGTGGCAAAAACAGAAGAGCGCAACGCTCAACTGCAGTTGGAACTGGAAACCGTACGCTATCGCACGGCACGGCTTCGGGAGGAGCTGCAGGAGGCGGGCAGGCAGGCAAGGCTTTCGCATCAACTGAGCGTGCTCGGCCAGTTCACGGCCGGCTTCATGCATGAATTCAACAATCCCCTGGCCATTGTCGAGGGCCGGCTGGAAGTGCTTCTGGAGGAACGGAAAAACGATATCGCGCTCTGCATCGATCTTGAACAGATGTTGAAAGAAGCCCGCTATATGGGCAAGATTGCGCGCACATTGCTGCAGGCATTGCGCCGGGAGCGGGGCGGGGAAGTGTATGGGCCGGCCCATCCGCAAAAGGCGGTGGAGGCGGCGCTTGCGGCTTTTCGCGGCGAGGCATGGACCCAGAGCGTGGAACTGATCGAGGGGTTCAACGATACACCGCGGGTGGATGTGCCGGAGCACGTGCTGGTGGAGGTGATTCGGGGCCTGATCGGCAATGCGCTCCGGGCTCTCGCCGGGCGCGCTCACGGGCAAATCCGGGCGCACGTCGAGCCTTATCGAACCGCGGGAGCCCGGGTGTGTCTGAGGGTTGAAGATAACGGTCCCGGCGTTCCGGAACCTATCCGCGAGCACCTGTTCGAGCCGTTTGTTTCCCAGAGCAGCGGAAGAGAGAGGCTGGGTCTGGGACTGTTTCTCGCGGCCAGTCTGCTGGACATTTACGACGGGCGCATTCGCTACGAAGAGCGCCAGGGAGGCGGGGCGTGTTTTGTGCTCGAGCTGCCACCGGCGCGATTTACTCGCGGCCAGCCCTATCACTGGTTTGCCGGAGGAGGTCAAAGTGAGCCGTATCGCGGTGATTGACGACGAAGCCGCTCTGGGAGAAAACATCCAGCGCATGTTGCGTCAGCCCGGTGTTTCGGTTGCGGCGTTCTCCGATCCGATCGAGGGTCTGGCCGAGACCGTTGCGAATCCGCCGGACCTGGTGCTGCTGGATGTACGCATGCCGGGGATGTCGGGCGAAGAGGTATTTACGCGCTTGCATGCGGCCCACCCGCAGCTTCCCATCGTGTTTCTCACCGCCTTCGGGTCGGTCGAGAGCGCGGTGCTCGCAATGCGGAACGGCGCCTTCGATTACCTGCAGAAGCCCTTCAAGAGGGATGAGCTTCTGCTGGTTGTGCGGCGCGCGCTCTCTGTCGCAAAACTTGAGCACCAGGTTCAAAGGCTCAAGGACCGGCTGGAAGCGCTGGGAGAAGGCGATGAGGCCCAGAGCCGCAGCCCCGCCATGCTGGACCAGTTGGACAAGTGCCGCCGCGCCGCGCCCACCGATGCCACGGTGATGATCCTGGGAGAAAGCGGAACGGGCAAGGAAGTGACGGCGCGCCAGCTCCATCAGCTTAGCCGGCGCAAGGATGGCCCCTTCGTTCCCGTGGAGTGCAGCGCCATGCCCGGGTCGCTGATTGAGAGCGAACTGTTCGGATACGAGCGCGGCGCCTTCACCGGCGCGGAGAAGCTGAAGAAGGGGCTGATTGAATCGGCCGACGGGGGCACCCTTTTTCTCGACGAGATCGGCGACCTGGGCGTGGAGTTGCAAACCCGTCTTTTCCGGTTTGTGGAGGAGCGTGCGCTGCGGCGCCTGGGCGGGACCACGCAGGTGCGCGTGGATTGCCGCATCCTGTGCGCGACCAACCAGGATCTGGCGGCCAAGATCAAGGCCGGCACGTTTCGCGAAGAGCTCTTTTACCGGCTGAGCGTCGTTACGGTCAAGCTTCCGCCTTTGCGGGACAGGCCTGAAGACATTCCGCACCTGGCGCGCTTCTTTCTGGAGCGGTTCTCGCGGCGCTACGGAAAAAGCATTCTGGGCTCGCCGCAGTTTTACGAAGCGTTGCTGCAACAGCGCTGGCCGGGCAACGTGCGCCAGTTGAAGAACGTGATGGAACGGCTGGTGGCGTTGCATCCCGACGGGGTGCTGGAGGCGGCCGACCTGGACGAGGAGCCGCCGCGGGTCGATGCCGCTGCCGTACTCTCCAATCTTCCCTGGAAGGATGCGCGCGACCGGTACCTCGCCAGTTTCGAGGCTTCCTATGCGCAGGCGGTCCTGGCCCGCTGCGAGGGCAACATCAGCGCGGCTGCTCGTGCTTCCGGCGTCGACCGAAAGACTTTCTATGCCCTGCTGAAGAGCGATCGCGGCGTGCAGAGTGGGGAATCCGCTCCTCAGTTCGATCAGAATCCTGGGGAGTAAATTCCCCAGATCCACCGCAGAGATGGCCCTAAGCCTCTGAAAAAAAACGAAGGGCAGTTTGGCTCCCCGCATGCTTGAACAGCGTGCAAAGGAGCCCAACAATGAACGTCTGGACCTCAGGCCGCAGGGCTGCCCTGCTGTCGCTCGGTTGCTTCTTATTCTTCTTAATGCTTCCACGGCCCGGTCGGGCAATTCCCGCCTTTGCACGCAAATTCGGTGTCAAGTGCTACACCTGCCACACCATTCCTCCGGCCTTGAACAAGAACGGCTACATGTTCAAGCGCCTCGGCTACCGGATGCCTCCGGACGGGATGGACAGTACCAAGCCGGCCCCCGCCATTCACACTCTCGATAACCAGATTCCGTTTCGAGTGACCAACATCCTCGCGCTGATTCTTCAGGGAAGCTTTACCAACGATAAGACGGTGGCAGATGCCGGCAACACC
>JAKABE010000437.1 GCA_021801945.1 Acidobacteriota bacterium | reverse complement strand
GATGGTCGGGGGTAATGTTCAGAATCACCGCGATGTGCGGATGAAACTGCTCCGTGGTTTCAAGCTGGAAACTGGAAACCTCCAACACCGACCAGGCATCGTCCGTACTTTGTTCCACCAAGCCCACAACCGGCACACCGATGTTGCCGCCCACCAGGGTGTGCAAACCGGCTTCCTTCAAGATTTCGCCCACCAGGGCTGTTGTGGTGGTTTTGCCGTTGGAGCCGGTGATGGCCAGAATCCTGCCCTTCAGAAAGCGGGCGGCCAGCTCCAGTTCGCCGATCACCGGCAGCCCGAAGCTGCGCGCCTGGGTCAGCGCGGGAGTATCGAGGGACACGCCGGGACTCACCACAATCAGGTCCTGGCGGCGGAAGGTGAACAGCCCGTGGCCGCCGGCCTCCACCATAATCCCCTCCTCGAGCAGGGCGGGGATCTCATCGGTCAGCGATTCGGCCGAGCGAATGTCGGAAACGGTAACCTGCGCGCCCTGGTGGCGCAGGAACAGCGCCGCGGCAAGGCCCGATTTCCCCAGCCCCACAACCAGAACGCTTTTGCCTTTCAGCTCCATCCTCTGCACAATCCCCAGGCCTAACAGCCTGCCGCTTAAATCCAGTTCCTTGAAAGGGCTCGGCTTCAGCCGTGCCGTTAAAATCAGCAGAATCGGCGGGGCTTTAGCCCCTGAGGTCCGCTTTTCATCGCTCTTGGACCTTCAAGGCCTATGGCGGCCCCTCTCTATTGTCTACCGCAACGGGCGCCGCATGCGGCTCCATTAACGCAATTTCAGGGTGGTGAGTGCAAGCAATGCAAACACCAGGGCGCCGATCCAGAAGCGGGCGATCACCTTTGACTCGTGCCAGCCCAACTGCTCGAAGTGGTGGTGCAGGGGCGCCATCTTGAAGATGCGCTTCTTGCGCAGCTTGTAGCTGCCCACCTGCAGCATCACCGAAACGGCCTCCAGAATGAAGATCCCGCCGATAAACGGCAGCAGCAGCTCCTGCCCGATGATCACGGCCACCGTCCCAATGGCCCCGCCCAGCGCCAGCGAACCCACGTCGCCCATGAAGATCTCCGCCGGATGGGCGTTGTACCAGAGGAATCCAATCGACGCCCCCACCATCGATCCGCAGAAAACCGTCAACTCGCCGGCCATCGGGTTCCACCGCATCTCCAGATAGCCTGCAAAGACGACGTGGCCGCTGAGGTAGGTGAGCACGGTCAGCGCGCAGGCGGCGATAATCGTGCAGCCGATGGCCAGACCGTCCAATCCATCCGTGAGATTCACCGCATTCGACGAGCCCATCAGCACAAAGACGACAAAAACCACGAATGGCGTAAAAACCAGCCATCCCAAGTGCGGCACGGTGCTGGGCCAGGCGTGCCACAGCAGATCGGGACGCAGTGACTTCGCAAACGGCACCGTCAACTCTGTCGAAAACATCTTGAACTTGTCCAGAACCACCAGCGCCACGGCCACCGCCGCGCCGGCCATCGCCTGCCAGAAAAGCTTGGCCCGCGCCCGAAGCCCCAGGCTGCGCCGCTTGACCACCTTAATGTAGTCGTCGGCAAAGCCGATCGCGCCGAAGGCGCAGGTCGAAAAAACCACCACCCACACAAACGGGTTAGCCGGATCCGACCAGAGCACCGTGGGCAACAGGATGGCGATGCAGATCAGGATGCCGCCCATCGTGGGCGTCCCCGTCTTCTTCAAATGGCTCTGCGGCCCATCCGAGCGGACAAACTGTCCGATCTGAAACTCGCGCAGTTTCTGGATGACGTAAGGACCGATGAACAGCGCAATCAGCAGCGCCGTCAGCGAAGCAAAGGCGGTACGAAAAGTGAGATAGCGGAAGATCCGGAAGGGGTGAAAGTACGGAAACAGCTTTTCGTAGAGCAGCCAGTAAAGCAAGGAGCCTCCCAGATCCAGTCCAGAGTTTCCATCGTGCAGCCGAGGCCGTGCAATATGCCCCTTCCAGGAAAAGAAGGGCGCCCCACGGCATCAACTCCACCCTACACCAACTTTGTGCGAGCGATAGCCGGCCTGAGGAGGGTTCAGATTGCATTCTACAGGGTTAAGAACTACGCTGTCCCCGAAACAGGTTCCGGACTCATTCTTCAGCGGCTTCTGGATTTGCGTAGAACCTTGCCGGCCAACCGGGGACGGAACTCGCCCGCCTCTACAATCAACTGTCCGTTGACCGCTACATATTCAATCCCTTCCGGAAATCGGACCGGGTCGGCAAAGGTGCCTTTGTCGATCACCGTGCAGGGATTGAAGACGGTGATGTCCGCAAAATAGCCCGGCTTCAACAGGCCCCGGCGCTCGATTCCAAAGACCTCGGCCGGCTTCGACGTCATCTTGCGCACCGCGTCCTCGATCGTCAGCGCCTTCTGCTCGCGCACGTACCTTCCCAGCACGCGGGGAAACGAGCCGAAGACGCGCGGATGCGGCTTGCCGCCCAGCAAGCCATCCGTGCACACGTTCTGTTCCGGCCGGACGAGGAACCGGACAACGTGCTCCTCCTGCCCATAGAAATCCACCATGCCCACCGCGTTCTCTTCCTCGAGCAGCAGATCGAACGCCGCATCGTAAGGATCTTTGCCGCGCAAGACGCCGATCTCCCCGAGGTTCTTGCCGATCAGGCCGCGGTTCGCTGCTGTCTTCACGCTGGTCACGAAGATGCCGTCCAGGCCGGCGAAGGCGACAAAGTTGTCCCAGCCCGGAATCCCATGCTCGATGTCGTGAATCATGCGCCGGCGATCCTCTGCGCTGCGCAGCCGGGCCAGCAATTTGTCCGTGCCGCCATCGTGCGCCCAGGGCGGCAGAATCACGCCCAGCATCGTGCTGCCGGCCACGTAAGGATACTGGTCGAAGGAGACGCGAACCCCCTCCCTGACGGCGCTCTCCATCTTCATGATCACCTGATCGATGAGCGGCCAGTTCTTGCGCCCGCACACTTTGAAGTGTGAGATGTGGACCTTGACCCCGGATTCGCGGCCGATGCGGAAGACCTCGTCCATCGAGGCCAGGATCGTGTCGGCCTCGCTGCGCTGGTGCACAACGAAGGTTCCATCGAACTCCGCAACCACCTTGCACAGCTCAATCAGCTCCTCGGTGCCGGCGTAGGCGCAGGGCATGTAGATGAGCCCCGTCGACAGGCCGAACGCGCCCGCCTCCATCTCCCGCCGGGTAATCTCCCTC
>JAKABE010000436.1 GCA_021801945.1 Acidobacteriota bacterium | reverse complement strand
TTGAGCGCCAACAGCATCTTAGTGTCCTGTTTGTCGTTGTTGGTGCCGAACAGGAGCACCTTTTGGGGGTTTTCCTCAAGCCACTTCTGAAGCTTCGGCACCAGGGCAGGGTGCAGTTCGATCTTGCGTTCCTCGGCGTCTTTAATGTTGCCGTACTCGTAGCGCCCCTTGACGTGGAGCATCGGCTCGCTGGTGTCGAGCCCGTGCAAGTCAAACCGGGTCACCATTTGCAGTTCTGAGTCCCGGAGGCCGGTCTTGTAGGCGAACTCCCAGAGCAGAGCCCGGTCGGCGTCCGTGCTCGCCTCAATAAGCTTCTGAACCTCCCCGGGCGTGTACATGTTGGGAATCCGGGCGGTGTACTTCTTGAGAAGGTTGTGGGTGCCCTTGGGGATAATGTGGTCCGGATCGACGCCAGAGTAGCGCAGGAATCCACGGAGCGTCAGGTAACGATTGGCGGCGGTACGGTCGCTGTACTTTTTTTCCTTTTTCATCCACCCATGCCAGGCGATCACGTGTTCCTTGGTGACCCCCTCGGGGTAGGCGGACCTGCACACCTGGACGAAGCTGGTCGTCACACTGGTGTAGACCGAGACCGAGCCGTCGGACCGGTGCGGCAGGTTCCGATGCATTTCGAGGAAGGATGTGGCGTACTGGCGCAGCGTCTTGCGGCTTTCGTCCGGAGTCAGGACTTCGAGCCCCGCCGCGATCGCCGCCGCCCGAGCCTTGAGCTTGGCCTCCTCGGCCCGGAACCGGTTGAGGGCGTCGGTAGGATCATTACCGAGTTCGGTGTAGACAGGGTTCCGGCCCTGGTACCGGCGCATCTGGTAGCGCCCGCTGGGGCAGTAGACTTCGACGCCTCCCAGGCGCATCACCTTGGGCTTGAGCCGTCCGTTGTTGGTAAATACAGCGGCACCGCGCCGCCAGCCTTTTCCTTCGATTGATGCATAGCGGATCAGCGAGAGAGTGTCGTTCATTTGGGGATCCTCAATAGGTATTACCGAAGCACCCCGTTCGAGCTAAATTCGAGCTAAGGTCATTTTTTCAGGGCTTTGGGCCTCCTACGAGATTCCCCCTCTCTCCGCCAGTATGCCTTCCTATAGTGTTTTATCGCATCCAATCCAGCAACATAATCGACTGAAAACAATAAACTTCCTGTCTTTCTTAATCCATCGCGCTACGATGAAAGCCGAATTCCGATGAGGGCGTTTCTGGGGGTATCTCGGCGTTTTTCCTGGGGGTATTTTCCAAAGCAGACGCTTGGAGGCTTGCAGTGGCACTCACGGACACCGAAATCCGCAAAGGCCAAGAGCAACGCTTATTGCATGATCGATGGTGGAGGTCTGTACCTGTTCCTTGCGCCCGCAGGCGGGAAGCTCTGGCGCTGGAAGTACCGCTCTGAAGAGCGCGAAAAGTTGATCACCTTCGGAAGCTATCCCGATGTGCCCCTTTCGCTGGCCCGCGAACGCCACGCTGCGCGCGCAAGCTGCTTGCGACCGGCACAGACCCAATGGCCGAACGGAATGCCGAGAAGCGGCGGCAGAGGATTTCTTTCAGAGCGTTGCCCGCGCGTGGCTGGAACACTGGCAGGACGGGAAGCGTCCGCGCCATGCCGCTTATGTGAAGCGCCGCATGGAAGCCGATATTCTGCCTTGCCTGGGCGCGCGGCCTGTTGCTGCCATCGAAGTCCCGGAACTGGTGGCAATGACTAAAGCAATCGAACAGCGCGGCGCGTGGGACATCGCAAAGCGGGCTTTGGAGACCACTGGGCAGGTCTTCCGCTATGCCATTGCCCACGGATATGTAAGGCGCAACCCGGCCAACGAGACTCGCCCCAGCGACATTCTGAAATCTGCCCGCAAGGTGAATTACGCGCAGGTGGACGCCAAGGAATTGCCGAACCTGCTGCGGACCATCGAAGTCCATCAGGGGGCACACGACGTTTACCGGACAGCGGTGAGGCGCGGCAATGACCGGGGTACAGGTCCCGTCAGGGTGAGTGGGCCAGCCTCCCTTCTAAAGTTTCACATCCCTGCTTGCCGGCAACCGCAAAGCGGACAGATTTCTGCCAGTCTCTTAATCTGCTTTCCGCATTCTGAACAGTATTTGAGTTCCGGCAAATCAGAATCTTGCTGAAGGCTCGGCCCTCGGTTCTGCCCTTGCAATTGCGCTTGTCGGCCGGAGTTTCCAGAAAAGCCTTTTCTCGCGAGGCGGTTTACCGCCCACGGTGACGTTACACTTTTGCCTGTTTCCGCGCGAACTGATCGAGCGCGGCCTTCAATGCATCCATCGCAAGATGCGTGGCGTGCATCGAGGCTGGCGGCAGGCCGCCTACCGCTGCGAGCAGTTCTTCCCTGCTCACCCTGCGGGCGTCGGCGATGGATTTTCCGCGCACCAGCTCAGTGAGCGCTGAGGCGCAGGCCATGGAAGCGACGCAGCCCTTGGCGCGAAAGCGGATGTCTTCGATACGATTGCCGGAGAACTTCGCCGTGAGTTGCATCACGTCGCCGCAGGCGGGGTTTTCAATCCGCACCGAGGCATCGGGCGAGACGATCGTGCCGGCATTGCGCGGATGCTCGAAGTGGTCGAGGACTTGCTGAGAATACATGGGCCCGCGCGCTAACCCACCACGTGCTGCGAGGCCATGGCCTGAGCCTGATGCGATTCCAGGATCTCGGCAAACAGGAAGATGTCGGTCAGCAGCGCGCGCAGATGGATGGACGCGTTCAGGTTGTCGATCAATTGGGAGCTGATGCCGGGCTGGGCCAGAACCAACTCGACCGCAGCAATCGAATCCTGCGCGTCGCGCGCTAAGACCTTGAGGAAGGTCTCATAGGGCGCGGCGGGCTGCAGATGCTCGCCGGCGACGGCCACTGCAGAGCTTGCCTCCAACGCGCGCATGGCTTTCACGGCGCGGGTCAGGTGGTTGCGGAGCTGCTGGCCCTGCGGGCCGACGTCGTTGGGGCCATGGCCCTGCGCGGCGTAGGACAGCGTGAACTCGTACGACTCCTCGATGGTTTCGCAGTGCTGCTGGAACTCAGTCGGCATCGCTTGCGGCCAAACCCCGTTTCTTGTCCGACTTTACCACCCAGCGCTCAGGATCGTGCTCTTCGAGGTAGAAGTCGCGGCTCATCCAGCCGAAGATCATCGACTTGGTGATGGGCAGCTTCTCCGGCCGGATGCCCATGTAGACGTGCACCATGATG
>JAKABE010000435.1 GCA_021801945.1 Acidobacteriota bacterium | reverse complement strand
CCGCCAGGGTCATCGAAACAAGGCCAGAGGTAACGGCAACACCTGTCTTCTGGTCGTACTCGAATGCGTCGCCTTCAATACGGTCGGTGCGCTTGCCGTCTGGTCCGTAGAATTCGATGCTCACATCGTGGAGCAGGGCGCGGCTGTCGCGCAGCTGGACGACCCGGGACGCGTGAATTTTGAATAGGATGTGGCCGGCATGCGCCTGCGTGTACGTGACGCCGTTCGACTCCTGTTGAATGTTAATACCCAGCTGCCTGGGCAAATCGCGGTGAATGAATGTGGCTTTCCATTTGGAGATGCCAAGAAAAGCGGCCAAAACCACCACCAGTAGGATTCCGGTTCCAACCAACAGCTTCCGAATGCGCCCGATCATCAATCGCACGCTCTAGTTCCTCATTCCCAGCCGCGCCGCCAGCCGCTGGGCAAGGCTCTCTCCCAGCTCGCTCCACAGGAGACGCGCCGTGGCGCCTGAATCTCTTTCAACGGCCTGGGTCAGTTCGACGAGCTGTCGGACATTTTCCTCCACATGGCGGGCCGACGTAGCGTCCATCTCTGCATCTTCCTCGAGGAAGGGCGCGTCGGAACCGAAGTCCACGCGGATGTGGCCCTCCTGCTCGTAGACACCTTGGTCAAAGAGCGGCCCGAAGCCGGTAACGCGCACCAGGCGCGGAGCTCTGGCCCAGCGGGCGTCGAAGCCGGGAGCCGTCTCCAGCTCCCAAAGGTTCCACCGGATCTGAAATTCGTAGGCGTAGTCGTCGTGGAGCAGCTCCAGGGCCTCCTCGACGGCCTGCCGCGGCTCTGCGCCAACATGCGGCGCGCGCTCGGGGCCGCGGCCAGGCGGCGGCGCCATCCGGCCCCAGACGCGCTCAAAGATCGGCGCCTCGCTCCAGTTTACGGGCCAGACGGTGGCGGCATAGACCAGCGGCTCGCCGCCGTGCGCGCCAAAGGCGGACAGCACGACGGTCAGCTTGTCAGCAAGCGCCGCCAGACGCAAATTGGGATACCAAAGACTCAGATAGAGCGCGTCAGACATCTCTCTCGATATTAGACGCCGGGCCGGCGGTACCCGATGCGTCGATGCGGCAGGGTCTTTGAGGCCGCGCGTGAACTCGGGAGCCGGCTCAGGAAACGGCAGACGAGCGTAAGGATTGCGCTCCAAGGCAGCTTGGGTAGAAACGCTCAACCACCCGCAGGCTCACGAATCGGCACCTGATATTTCACATGAAGTGCTTCCACCGAGCGCAAACCGTTGTATAACCAGGATAACAATCGATCCAGAAACCGGCCGCAAGGAGGCAGTCGCCATGCTCGTCTGGTCAATTGCCGTTGCCGCGCTTATCGCGAGCGTAGGCGTTGTTGCTGCGTCCGCGCTTCTTCTGTTTTCTAGTCAAAGTTTTTGCAGTAACATGGTGCCGCGGCTGGTCAGTTTCGCCGTAGGCACGCTGTTGGCCAGCGCCTTTCTCGGACTGCTCCCCGGCGCTCTCGCAGGCGCGGACGCATCTCCGGTCCTGCTCACCACGCTCGTGGGGATCCTGGTCTTCTTCTCACTGGAGAAGCTGCTGATCTGGCGCCACTGCCACCAGCCAGGATGCCAGCTTCACGACTCATCCGGCACCCTCATCCTGGTCGGCGATGCATTCCATAACTTCGTTGACGGCGTGGTCATTGCTTCCACGTTTCTGCAATCGATGGAACTTGGAATCTCCACAACGGTGGCGATCATTGCCCACGAAGTTCCTCAGGAACTCGGTGATTTTGGAATTCTGCTGAACAGCGGTTATGGACGGGCAAGAGCATTCGCTTACAACTCGCTCTCAGCCTCCACCACTCTGCTCGGCGCAGGGCTGACCTATTTCGCGATTGCGCAGGTGCAGCAGATCATTCCCTTTGTCCTGGCGGTTTCGGCGGCAAGTTTTCTTTACATCGGCATGGCCGATCTGATCCCGGCCCTCCACCGCGACGTCCATCCCGCAACCGTGGTGCAGCAGCTTCTGCTGGTCCTCGCAGGAGTATTTCTCATCGGCGTGATTCGAGGCGTCGGCCACGGATGACGCGGACCGCAAACGCCAAAGTTTGGGCTGCGAGAACGCCCCTGATGCCGGCGGCGCGTGGGAAGTTGTCGTGGAGCGTGCCGCCCTTGTGGTCCCGGTATAGCAGCGAAAGGCGCGCCGGCGCCTGAATGTACACTCGTCTGCATGCGTAAACTCGCCTTCCGATCCCTGTCCTTTCTGTTTCTGTCCGCTGCTGTGTTGGTTTCTATGTCCGTAGCCGGCCAGGCGCAGTCGCCTGCCGCCGCCGGCCAACTGCACTTTGCCAACCTGGGATTCTGCAAGCTGGTGAGTGGCAAAGAGATCAAGGATTGCCGCCTGGGTTACCGGACGTGGGGCAAGCTGAACGCGCGGCATTCCAATGCCGTTCTCTTCCCTACCTGGTTCGGCGGCACCAGCGCGCAACTGGTTGCTTCAGTCGGTGCCAACAAGCTGGTGGATCCGGCAAAGTACTTCGTAATCGCGGTGGATGCGCTCGGCGACGGCGTTTCCTCCTCGCCGTCCAACTCCGTCACGCAGCATGGCACGGACTTCCCGGCCTTCACCGAGCAGGACATGGTGAATGCCGAATACCGTCTGGCGACGGAGACCCTCCATCTGAAACACCTGCACGCCGTGATTGGGATCTCCATGGGTGGCCAACAGACCTTCGAGTGGATGGTGGACTATCCCGGATTCATGGACGAAGCAATCCCCATCGTCGGATCACCGCGCCCCAACAGCCGCGACCTGCTGCTGCATCGCACCGATATGTACGCTATCGAATCCGATCCCGCCTGGCAGCACGGCCGCTATGCGCAATCACCGCCGGTTCCGCTCGCCGAGCTGATCTGGCAACTGAACCTGACCACGCCGGAGAACTTTGTACGCACCCATTCGCGGACCGCAGTCGAGAAAGACTACGGGGGGTGGCTCAGCAAAGGCATTCTGCCCTTCGATGCCAACGACTGGCTCGCGCAGCTTAACGCGATCATTCATCTCGATGTGGCGCACGGCGGCTCGATGGAGGCTGCGGCCAAAAGGGTGAAGGCACGGGTGCTGATCGTTTCCTCGGCACAAGATCACATGGTCAATCCGCAGCCAGCGCTCCACTTCGCGCGCCGGATCGGAGCGAAGGTCATCCTGCTCCACGGAGACTGCGGCCACGAGGCCCCGAC
>JAKABE010000434.1 GCA_021801945.1 Acidobacteriota bacterium | reverse complement strand
GACATTCGAGGGACATCCTGGCTACCTGCACGGCGGCATCATCGCTACGCTGCTCGACGAGGCCATGAGCAAGGCCGTGCGTGCCAAGGGATTGACGGCCATGACGCGCCATATCGAGATCGATTACCTGCGCCCAGTTCCCTCGGCGGCGCCGCTGCGCGTGGAAGGACGGGTACTGCGCGGGGAGGGCCGCAAACACTGGACCGAATCCAAAATTCTGAATGCGCACGGAATGGTTCTGGCGCAGGCGGCGGGAGTGTTCATCGAGATTCGCCCCAGGACGAAGGCTTGAGAGCGGCCCGAAGACCGCCCCTGCCAGAGATTAATGGACCATATTGATCGTGTCCTGGGTCACGGTGTCGAAGGTGGTCACCGACTTGGCGTTGGCCTCGAAGGCGCGTTGCGCGATGATCAGGTTAGAGAACTCCGAAGAGATGTTGACGTTGGAGGCCTCGAGCGCGCCATCTTGAAGTGTTGCCAGGCCGGAGGTGCCGGAGGTGCTGATGGCCGCTGTTCCGCTGGCCTGGGTGGTCCTGTAATCGCCGTCGCCCAGCAGTTGCAGTCCCTGCAGATTGGCTACATTGGCCAGCGCCAGTTGCCCGACGTTCTGTTGTTGGCCGTTGGAGTAGCTGGCAGTGATGGTTCCATCGGAGTTGATCGTAAAGCTCTGATACTGGCCGCTGGCGTAACCGTCCTGCGTGGTCGCGGAAACCGCGGAGGTTGTATCCACCTGACTGATGTCCGGAGTGGCGCCGGAGCCGAGCAGGTTCCAGTTGATGCTGAGGTTGGAGGCGCCATCCGCCAAGCCGCCGAAACCCAGGGGGATTGAAGATGCATCGCCAGCCGCGGCGCCCACGGTCACAGGGCCTGTTGGCCCGGTTGGTCCGTTGGGATTGATCGAAGCTAGGTTGCCACTCGCGTCAAAGGTCATGGTCCCGGTGATTGCAGCCGGAGCGGTACCCGCATAATCCGAGGCCGGCAACGATACGCTGTATCCCCAGGTGTTCGGCGTGGCGGGCGTCGATTCCTGGTTGAAGGTGATGTTCACCAGATGCGGTTCGCCCAGCGAGTCGAACACCTTGATTTGGGCCGGGAACTGCGTTCCCGCCGCGGATGTGGCATCGAGGTTCGCAGTCATGCCTAAGGTCGTGGTGGCTTGCGGCTTCTGCACCTGGCCGACGGGGATGTTGATGGCAGCGAGCGGGGCATTGGTGTTGACGACTCCGTTCGCTGCCGGATACCCCATCACGCTGAGGCCGTTGGAAGTGACAAGGTTTCCATTGGAATCCATGGAGAAGTTGCCCGCACGGGTCAATTCGTAGCTTCCCGTCCCATTGCCAGCCACAAAGAATCCATTGCCCTGCAAAGCCACGTCCGTAGCGACGCCAGTCGAATTGGGTGTTCCGTCGGTAAAGTTGATTTCAGTATTCGCGACCTGTGTTCCGGCCCCAACTTCGATCGGGTCGCCTGCTCCCGTGGCTCCGACCTGCTGGTAAAACAAGTCGGAGAAGTTTGTGGATTCCGACTTGAAGGCCGTGGTGTTCATGTTGGAGAGATTGTTTGCAATCGTGTTCAGGGCGGTCGAATCAGCTTTCAGCCCGGTGAGCGGAATTGAAAAACTTGCCATGGTGCATCTCCTCTTCTGGTTCAATGCGGTTGCACGGGTTGTAGGAGCCGCCTGTTGAGCAAGGCGCTAATGGGAGGCTCGGAGGCCGCCCAGGACGGACATGCGTGGTTGCCCGTCGAGGGCATGCGCCACGTGCTCGGCCGCGGGATTGGCTTTGGGAATGCCTAGGTTGCCAAGGACGCGCCGATACGCCGCGCTTGGGGTGATCGCCGCACCGCCGGCGACGGCTGATTGCCCAGCAGCCGAGGCGTCTGCTGCCTTTGCCGTTGCGCTTTCATTGTAGGCAAGTGGGTAGACTCCCGCGGCACCTGGAATTTGCGTAGAGCGCACGTCCTTCGTGGCGCCATTGCTCCCGCTGGACGACGTTGACGGCGCACTCAAATCTGTTGTCAAGGTCTGGTTGATGTCGATCAGTTGTTCCAGACTGTTTACGTTGACCAACTGATTGATGTACTCGTTGGGGTCAGTGGTCGCCGTTGGGTCCTGATTCTGCATTTCGGTCACCAATAAAGTGAGAAAGTCGTTGGCCGAGATAGTCGCCGAGCTGCCGCTGGATCCAGTCGCATCGTTGGTGCCCGGAGTTAAGCTGTCCATGGGAGTTGCCATTTGCCCGGTTAATGTTTGCCCTGCCGTCAACTGCCGATTGAAGAAGCCTGCTGCCGCCGCCATCTTTTCCTCCTGCTTTACCTTTGTGCTGCGTTCCTGCGTCTTCACACCCTAGGCGCGAGCGCTTGCCAGGTGGCACGCGCTCGCACCCGCTCTTATGCGATAACCGAAATATGCGCACCCGCCTGCCAGACCAACTGGGCTGCTTCCTCCGACTGACCGCTCACAGCCGAAGCGCCCTGAAAAGACGCAGCGGAAACCGCCGCCGAACCCGGCTGCGGCGGGTAGCTTCCGGAGGGAGTTCCCTGCCCTGAATGCTGGCCGCCGCCGGGGTTCATCCCCTGGCCTGTGTGCGCGCTCATTCCGTGCCCCCCAGGCGTCGCCATCGACAGCGTGGCAACCGCAGCGTGGTGATCGGTGAGATAAGCATTCAGTCCCGCCATGTGCGCGCTCAACCTCTGAGCCGCCTCGACCGATCCGGGCATCAGAGTGGCGTGGACGCCGCCGGCGCTCAGGTCGGCGCGCACCCCGATCCAACCCAGCGAGGGGTCCTGGAAGCCCGCCTCCGCCCGGTGGGTTCCGGCATGGACCCAGCTTGGCGTCTCAGGTCCCACCGGATGATCGAGCGCGGCGAAGGCCGCATGAGCGCTCAAATCTGCCGGGGCCGCGCTGGAGACAGCTGCGAGTCTGCCGGACACGGTCGCAGTTTGATGGGCGCCGGCTGAGTTTGCCGCCCAGGCCGGCGCGCTCGCAAGCGCCCCGCCGGCCTGCGGCTGAAGAGAAATGCCGCCATGCGGGTTTGTATCCGGAACCGTGGATCCGTGCGCGATGCGCATTGTGGCGGCCAAACTGGGATGCTGGTCACTTGGCTGGACCGCCTTCTGCGCCGCAGCCGGGATGGAAGCGATGCCTCCCACTGCGTGGACTGACTCCTTGCCGGCTTCCGAAGCCGCCTGGTCCTCGGCGGCCTGTCCGTCAAGCTGAGCCTG
>JAKABE010000030.1 GCA_021801945.1 Acidobacteriota bacterium | reverse complement strand
GCACGTGTTACTCCTCGCTCCTGGATCCTGGAAAATTGGCTCCCGTCGCCGCCGTCCCGGTCGCGTTTACAGGCCTCAACTGAAGCCGAGCACCGGATGGGGGACGTAAAGCTCTTCAAGCGAGGCGATTTCCTCGAGAGAGAGCTTCAGGCTAAGAGCCGCGACGGCGTCCTGAAGGTGATGGGGCTTGGTGGCGCCGACAATGGGCGCGGTGACGCCGGGTTTGGAGAGCAGCCATCCGAGCGCGACTTGAGCGCGGGGCAGGCCGCGCTTTTCAGCCACCTGGCCCAGGCGGTCGACGACCTTGTGGTCGGCTTCCTCCGTCCGAGAATACAAGGACTTGGCGTACACGTCCAGCTCGAAGCGGCTGGTCTTTTCGCCGTGCCAGGCACGGGTGAGCCGGCCCCGGGCCAGCGGGCTCCAGGGAAGGACGGCGATATCCTCGGCGCCGCAGAGCCCAATCATCTCGCGTTCCTCCTCGCGGTAGAGAAGGTTGTAGTGGTTCTGCATGGAGACGAAGCGGGTCCAGCCGTGGAGATCGGCGAGATAGAGGGCCTTGGCGAGCTGCCAGGCATACATCGAGGAGGCGCCGATGTATCGGACCTTGCCGGCCTTTACGACGTCGTGTAGGGTCTCGAGGGTCTCTTCGATGGGTGTCTCGGTGTCCCAGCGGTGGATCTGGTAGAGATCGACGTAATCGGTCTGCAGGCGCTGGAGGCTCTGGTCGAGTTCGTGCAGGATGGCCTTGCGCGAGAGGCCGCGGCCGTTGGGCTCGTCGCGCATCACGCCGTAAACCTTGGTGGCGATGACGACAGACTCCCGGCGGACGTTGGCCTTGAGGAAGCGGCCGACGATGTTTTCGCTGTCGCCGCTGGAGTAGACGTTGGCGGTATCGAAGAAATTGATACCGAGATCGAGGGCTTGGCGGAGGAAGGCTTGGCTTTCAGCTTCGTTGAGGGTCCAGGCGTGGCGGCCTGGCTTGCGCGCGCCGTCGCCGGCGAAGGGGTTGCCGTAAGTCATGCAACCGAGACAGAGGCGGGAGACTTTCAGTCCGGTTTTGCCGAGATTGACGTAATCCATGACTCCTCCAGGGGCTGGGATATGGCAGCGACCGCCTGCACGGGCGGCCGCCTTCTCTTTGAGTCTAGGGCGCGAGGCTCAGGGTTGGTTCTCGTCCTCGTCACCGGCGGAAAGCAGTTGCTCGTAGATGGCGAGGGTCGTGGAGTCGAAACTGACGAAGAGGACGGTTTCAACGCCGCTTGCCCGGAGGTTGGCCTTGACGGCGCGGATGGCAGTGACCGCGGCGCAGCGCTGGGGAAAGCCGTAGACGCCGGTGCTGATGGCAGGAAAGGCGATAGAGCGCACCCCGTGCTCCCGGGCCAGTTCCAGGCAGCGGCGGTAGCAGGAGGACAGCTGCGCTTCTTCGCCCTGCCCGCCGCCACGCCAGACAGGGCCGACGGCGTGAAAAACCCACTTGGCGGGCAGGCGGAAGGCAGGCGTGGCCTTCGCGTCTCCGGTGGCGCAGCCGCCCAGATTTCGGC
Organism: Acidobacteriota bacterium; assembly: GCA_021801945.1. Next base: position 15,655 of record JAKABE010000030.1, on the reverse strand, counting down.
ATGCGGCAAGCAGGTCGGGGCCGGCGGCGCGGTGAATGGCGCCATCCACGCCGCCGCCGCCGAGCAGAGTAGTGTTTGCGGCGTTCACAATGGCCTCTACTTCAAGCTGGGTGATGTCGCCGAGTATTGCCTTGAGTTCAGCCATAGGTATTGGCCGCTTCCAGCAAAGCGTACACACCTATTTTACGTCTCCTCTGGCAAGCGGAGATGGGACCATTGCCACTTTGAAATGGGGTGGCGAGGCGCAATCCAAATTGGGAACAATCGGCAGGCAAAGGGTTGGCCGTGATTGATGTTCAAGGTATCGTAGAAAAGAGCGGGTTTGTGCTGGAGTCCGGGGTGAGTCAGAGAAGCGGCGTTCGACGAAATGCCTCGTCCTAGACGAACTTTGCCGGGGTCGGGTGCGGAAGGTTCATCGCGCAAGGCCCTGGAGTTCAGGATAGAGTGCGGTCAAGCGCGGAAATGGCAAGGGTCGGTCGGCGAGGCTCAGGATGACGCGGGAATAACTGTTGAAGAACGCATCCATCACCAGGGGAAGGGCGATTGTCTGTGGAGGGCAAGCAGGCATTGCGCGGCGGTGCGCACCGATTCATCGGCAGATGATGCGCGGCGTGGCCCTGATGGCGGTTCCGGCTTTGCTCGCGCTGGCAGGCTGCGGCGGCAAATCCAGCAGCTCAGGGAACGGGAGCTTATCGATATCGCCGAAGTCGGTCGTGATCGATACGAATTGCACGGGCTGCAATACCCCCAACTCCGCGGGCGGGGCGGTGGAGCAGTTCACGGCGACGCAAAGTGTCACCTGGAGCGTGAGCGGCGGCGACGCCAGGACCGGACCGGGAACGATCACCGCGAATGGGCAGTACACGCCGCCGAACTATTTGACAGCCGATAGCGTGCAGGTGACGGTAACGGCAACGTCGACCGCCGATCCCAGCACGAAGGCCAGCGCGGTGCTGACTGTTACGCCGGGTTTCCTGCAGCCGCTGACGCCGGAGAACGCGGCGCTCGGCGAAAATGGGCAATTGACCATTACCGGCTATATCGCGGAATCGGGCGGGACCGAGGGGATCAACTACGCGGTCTCGAACACCGCGGCTGGTTCGAGTGGCGGGCGTGGCACAGTGGTTTCGTTGGGGTGCGTGCGCAGCGTCAGTGCATACACTTATTGCACGGCGAGGTACACGGCGCCGCCGACGATCTCCTCCTCGGGTGCGGACTACGTGGTGGCCACGGTAGGCACTTCCGCGTCGAAGACCTCGAGCGAAGTGCTGCTGAATACGGCAGGCGTGACAAGCAACCCGACGACCCACCAGACTGAGCAATTGTCGGGGCCGATCCTGCTGGGCACCTCGGGAGGCAACGACAACGACTACGACACCAGCGGGAACACGATTGTGGACTGCTGCGGCGGGACGCTGGGTTCGCTGCTTGAGAACTCCAGCGGTAAAGAGTACATCCTGAGCAACAACCATGTGCTCGCTGAGAGCGACCAAGCCAAAGCGGGCGACGCGATCATCCAGCCGGGGCTGATCGACGACAACTGCACGCCATTCGCCGATGGCGGTCGAGTGACGCCGGTGGGCTCGCTGACCGGCTGGGCCCCGCTGAGCGCGAACTCGACGAATGTGGACGCGGCGATCGCGCTAGCGAACGTTGGGGCGGTGAACACCAGCGGAGAGATTCTGGAACTGGGCCAGAAGCAAGCCAATGGATCGCTGGCCGCCGCGGCTCCTGGTACGACGTGTTCGATCGCGTCCCCTCAACAAGGAGTCTCCTGCGCTGCCGGTCAGGGCGAGAACGCCGTAGTAGGGATGTCTGTGGCCAAGAGCGGACGAACGACGGGGTTGACCTGTGGGGACGTCTCCGCAGTGGACCTGGACGTGAAAGTGGATTATTACGCCAATTGTGCAGAAACCAAGCCCTACCTGACGCCAAAGAACTACACGAACCAGATCGCAATCAGTGGCAATCAATTCAGCGATGCGGGTGACTCGGGGTCGCTCGTGGTCGATACGGGCAACGCCGAGCCAGTGGGGCTGTTCTTTGCCGGGGGAGTGGATAACTCGGGTGTCAGCTATGGAGTGGCCAACCCTGTTTCCGAAGTGCTGAGCGAACTGGATGCGGACGTGAGCGGAGGGCCATTTTCGTTTGTGGGAGGGCCCGACCACCCCGTGATGTGCTTGAACTACAGCAACGCAACAGTGACTGCGGCGCAAGGTCGCGTGCTGGCGGGCGCGGAGACGCAACGGACCGAGCAGGCAGTGACCCAGGCGCAGAAGTTGGTGAATCCCTCGGCGGGGATTCTGGGCGTGGCTATGGGCAAGAGCAGCGACCGGATCGGCGCGGGCGCGGTCATCGTCTACGTGAACCAGAACCTGAAGGGACAGGTGCCCTTGACGGTCGGCGGAGTGCGCACGGTGGTAATTCCCACAACGGCAAACGCTGTTGCCTTCGGCACAGCGCCCCAGACGGCGTTCGCGGGAAGGGCCGTTCCTGCGATGCCGATGGCTGTGCTGAAACAGGCGGTAGCCGTGAAGCGCCAGATCGCACAGACCTTGATGCAGCAGAATCCGGCATTCTTTGGCGTCGGGGTGGGCCAAAGCTACGACGATCCCTCGCAGGCGGCTCTCGTAATCTTCGTGGACCAGGAGCACGTTCCCGCACAATTGCCGGCGACCATTGACGGGTTGCGTACGCGTTATGTGGTGATGAACCGCCTGCACGTGACGCGGGCCTACGCGACAGGATTGCAGTCGCGGAGCCGGTGCATGATCCGTACGGCAGCGCCGAAGCGCAAAAGCGACCCGTTCCATCTGAGCAATCTGCACAATCTGTTGCGGTAGAGTTCTTGTGCGCCGCTCTCGGAGAGCTGCCTTCAAAAGCAACCGCGGATCCTCTGACGCGTTTGCCCGCTGTGGCGGCGGGTGAGCTTGCTCGGGATGACCATATATTTGCGGCGCGAATCTTAGGGCAGAAGGCTAGCTCGCGGCCTGATTGGCGCCGTTGCCCAGGTGGGGATCGTCGGGGAGAAATATCTCAAAGACGGTTCCGGTGGGCTTCCCATTAGATGAAGCAGGTTGGGTTGCGGCTCGGCTGCGCACATGCACCATGCCGTGGTGTTTCATGAGAATTTCATGGCTCACCCATAGGCCGAGGCCAGTTCCGGTGACTTCTTTGGTGGTGAAGAAGGCTTCGAAGATGCGCTCGCGGACCTCTGGCTCCATCCCGGTGCCGGTGTCGGCAAACGCGAAGCGGATTCCTTCCTGGGTGGGATTGCGCCAGTTGCGGGAGCGGCGCGCACGAATCAGCAGGCGGCCGCCCTCGCCGGTCGCATCGATGGCGTTGCCAACTAGGTTGGCGAAGACCTGGCGGATTTCGCCGGCAAAACAGAACAGTGCCAACTCCGCTTCATAGCCGCGCTCTACGCGCATATCGATGGCATTGAGCCGGCTCTGATAGAGCGACAGCACGGGATCAAGCAGCTCCGACAGCGTGGTACGGGCGGGCTTGGTGGGTTGGCGGTAGAAGCGCAGCGTCTGCTGAGTGATTTCGGAGATGCGCCGGACCTCGTATTCGGCCATGGTGACGTAGTTCAGGGCCGGGTCATTCAGATCGCCAAAGTTGCGCAGCAGGAAGAGCAGATTGGTGATGGCTTCGAGGGGGTTGTTGATCTCGTGGGCGATGGCGGCGGCCAGGCGGCCGGTGACGGCGAGTTTCTCGCTCTTGCGCAACGCCTCCTCGCCGCGCTTGCGTTCGGTGGCGTCGAGAACGATCACGCCGGCCCAGCGCACCTGGTTGGCGGTCGTGCGCACCGGGTAGGCGCTGACGAGCCAGGTCCACGGTTGGTAGGGTTTGCCGCCATGACCGCTCAGTTCGAGATTGTGCACGGACGCCCCATTGCCGAAGACGCGCAAGACAGCATTCTCGAGATCGTGGGCGACCGGTTGGGGCAGTAATTCAGGGAGGGTGCGGCCAAGGTGGCGGCTGAGGGGAACGCCAGTGAGGTCGGCGAAGACCTGATTGACGCGCACAAAGCGGCAGGCGCGGTCGAAGAAGGCCAGGCCGATAGGCGCGTTGGCCAGCATCGAGTCGAGCAGTGACAAGGTGTCGTTCAAACCGGCACGCTGCTCCACGATGGAAGCCACCATGCGGTTGAAGGCCTCAATCAGGTCGCCAAATTCGTTGTGCACCGCGACCGGGAGAGGGAAATTGCCCCCTTCGGGCCAGGTCATCAGATCGCGGGTACCTCGATGGAGGACGGCCAGAGGCCCCGAGATAGAGCGGCCGATGAGGAGAACGAGGAGTACGGATGCGGCGATCCAGGTGAATCCGAACAGGACGGTGCCGTGAATGATCGCGTCCAGTTGTTCGTATCCCCAGTCGCGATCGGCTTCCACCCATACATAGCCGCGCAGATCGTCCCCGGTGTAGATAGGCGATACCGACTCCCACTGTTCGCTGCCCAGGGAGAAAACCTTGGATTGAGCCCGGCCGGCGACGGGGATCTGCGCACGCTCGATCGAGTTCAATTTCGTATTGTCGGCGGAGCCTAAGCCCACGAAGAGGACGTTCCCTCCCGGATCCGTGATTTTGGCGTTAGCCACGTCCGGTGCATCGGTCATCATCCTTGCCGAGAGACCCACCCAGTCGGGACGATCCTCGAGCAGAGCTTCCCGGGCCTGTATGGCAAGTGAAACAGACTCGAACGCCAGACGCCGCAACGTGCGCGTGTGTAGATCGCGGGCCTGCTTGCCGATGAGCAAAAGCGCAAACAGACCGATGGAGAGCGTTTCCAGAAGCAGCAACCCGGCGAGTAGTTGCCACCGGATTGAACGCGGCCACCAGCGAATACGCAATGCAGAACCTCCGTGGAGGTGATGAGTCTCAGTGTACTGGACTGGTGGGATGGTCTATTTAGCGGATTTCCGCTTGGCGCTTCAGTCGTGCGGCCAAGTCTGCGGCGATCTGCCGGCCATGGAAGCGGCCATTCTCGATAAAAATCTCGTTGGTGCGTGAGCCAGCCACGATGACGCCGGCCAAGTAGATGCCAGGGATATTGCTCTCCAGCGTCTCCGGATCGCAGGCAGGGCGCCGGTCTTCGCCCTCGAAGCGCACGCCCAGCCGCTCCAGGAAGGCGAAGTCGGGGTGGTAGCCAGTCATGGCGAAGACAAAGTCATTGGGGATGGTCTGCCGGCCCTCGGGAGTCTCGATCACGATCGAATCAGGGGAGATCTCAGCGACTGTAGAGCGAAAGAAGGCTTTGATTTCGTCGTTCTTGATGCGGTTCTCAATGTCGGGTTTGATCCAGTACTTCACATGAGGGTGCATGGAGTCTTCCCGGTGAATAAGAGTGACGCGGGCGCCGTGGCGCCAGAGTTCCAGTGCCGCTATGGCGGCGGAGTTCTTGCCGCCGATGACCGCGACGTCGAGGCCGAAGTAGGGGTGGGGATCGTAGTAGTAGTGGTGAACTTTGCTGAGAGTTTCGCCAGGAACGCCCATCCAGTTGGGCAGATCATAGTAGCCCGTGGCGATGACCAGCTTGCGCGCCTTGAGACTGCCGGGGCGGCCGAAGCGGTCCACGGTTTGGGCTGTGAAAGAGCCGTCGGAGCCATCGATGCGCTCCACCCGCTGATACTGGCGCACGTCGAGGCGATAATAGGCAGCCACCTGACGGTAATATTCAAGAGCCTCGTTCCGGGTGGGCTTGGCGTTCGGGCTGGGGAAGGGAATTCCTCCGATTTCGAGCAGCTCCGAGGTGGTGAAAAACGTCATGTGGGCGGGGTAGTGGAAGAGTGAGTTGCAAAGACAGCCTTTATCGACCAGCACAGCCATCAATCCAGCCTTCTGAGCTTCGATGGCGCAGGCCAGTCCGGTGGGTCCGGCGCCGATGACAAGCAAATCGAAGTCCGTGTCCTGCGGGGTAGCCAAGGTGTTGTCGGTCATGCTTCTAGATTAGGGCATGGCCGGGAGTTGCACAGAGACTGAGTGAGTCCGGAGCGGGAATGTCGGTGATAGCAAAATGCTAGAAAGAAAGGCGGAAAGCGGTGGCGCTTAGCATCAGAGACGAGGAAACCGACCGGCTGGTGCGCAGGTTGGCTAAGCAAAATGGCGAGACAGTGACCATGGCCGTCAAGGTTGCCGTAAAGGGACGGATTGAAAGGCAAGAGCTGCATCAGAGGTCTATTGGGTGTTTTGAGCGAATCAGGAGCATCGTGGAGCGGACCGCGCTGCGCATGAATGACGGCAGGACCTCCAAGGAGTTGATGGAGGAGCTCTACGACGATGAGACAGGTCTTCCCAGATGATTGTCGATACGTCAGCCATAGTGGCCATTCTGAAGGACGAACCGGAGGGGATTGCCTTTTCGAAGGCGCTGGATTCCAGAGAGCAAGCACGGATTGCATGGCAGGCCTACCGGGATTATGGGCGGGGAAGTGGGCACGCAGCCAACCTGAACGATGGCGATTGCTTCAGCTATGCGCTGGCGCGAGGAATGCGCGAGCCGATTCTGTTCAAGGGCGACGATGTCCTGCATGCGAATTTGCGGTCGGCGGTCGCGCGCTCCTTGGCCGAAAGTACGAATTGTCCCGGCGGTGAGCAGAGTCCCAAACAAAAGGCCGAAAATGCACCGTATGACACCGCGGGTTTGTTCGCGGACATAGACTCTTTTCGGGTGGTTGGGCGAGGACTGCGGAAAAAAGTCGTCGCCTGCGCTCAAGCTCAGAAAGCGAGTCCAAAACCCCGGGGTACCGCAAGAGCCATAGGTTCCTGGAATGCATCCAACAGAGCGGACTACCGCGCGTGTTTCCGGCCATCGGTCAACGCCGCGGAATCACTCCCAAAACTCAAGGAACTTCTCGCCATTGGCATGCCAAACGAGATGCCGGGTCGAGGCTTGATCAATCAGTGCCTCTTGATGGCTGCTACCACCCCCCATTCGATTTCCGTTACCATAGTGAGTTCATAAAAGGAGCCTTACTATGACTGTCATTCTTCAGGAAGACTTCATCGCCAGCGTCGCAGGCGCATTGCAGTACATCAGCTATTACCATCCGGTGGATTACATCCGCAGCCTGGCCAAGGCCTACGAGCGGGAACAGTCGCCGGCGGCCAAGGACGCCATGGCGCAGATTCTCATCAACAGCCGTATGTGCGCGGAGGGACACCGGCCCATCTGCCAGGACACGGGGATCGTGAACGCCTTCGTCAAGGTGGGCATGGACGTGCATTTTGAGGCCAAGCCGGGCGAAAAGGAGATGAGCCTGCAGGAGATGGTGGACGAGGGCGTGCGGCGGGCGTATCTGAACCCCGACAACAAGCTGCGCGCCAGCTTGCAGGCCGACCCCGCGGGCAAGCGTGTGAACACCAAGGACAACACGCCGGCTGCGGTCAGCGTGGAATTGGTGAGGGGCGGCACGGTGGAGGTGACGGTGGCGGCCAAGGGTGGTGGCTCGGAGGCGAAGAGCAAGTTCGCCATGCTGAACCCCTCGGACTCGGTGGTGGAGTGGGTGCTGAATACGGTGCCGACGATGGGCGCGGGCTGGTGTCCGCCGGGGCTGCTGGGCATCGGGATCGGCGGCACGGCGGAGACGGCGATGCGGCTGGCCAAGGAGTCGTTGATGGACCCCATCGACATTCAAGAACTCAAGGCGCGCGGAGCCACTACGACAGCGGAGAAGATGCGCCTTGAGATCTACGAGAAGGTCAACCGGCTGGGAATCGGCGCGCAGGGGCTGGGCGGATTGACCACGGTGCTGGACGTGAAGGTGCGGGATACACCCGCGCACGCTGCCAACCTGCCGGTGGCCATGATTCCCAACTGCGCCGCCACGCGGCACGCCCACTTGGTCTTGGACGGTTCGGGGCCGGTGTTTCTGGATCCGCCGAACCTGGAAGACTGGCCCACGCTGACCTACGATGCTTCCGCCGGGCGCAGGGTGAACCTGAATACAGTGACGCGCGCGGAGGCTGCAACGTGGAAGCCGGGCGAGGTGCTGCTGCTGACGGGAAAGCTACTGACTGGACGCGACCTGGCGCATAAGCGCATTACCGAGATGTTGAACCGCGGAGAGAAGCTGCCGGTGGACTTTCAGAACCGGTTTATCTACTACGTGGGACCCGTTGACCCCGTGCGCGGCGAGGTAGTTGGGCCGGCCGGACCAACCACCTCCACGCGCATGGACAAGTTCACGCGGCAGATGCTGGCTGAGACGGGTTTGCTGGGGATGGTCGGCAAGGCTGAACGCGGGCCCGCGGCCATCGAGGCGATCAAAGAGTTCGGCGCAGTATATCTGATGGCGGTGGGCGGTGCGGCCTACCTGGTTTCCAAGGCCATTCTCGGTTCACGGTTGCTGGCTTTCGAAGATTTGGGAATGGAGGCCATCTACGAGTTCGATGTACGCGATATGCCGGTAACGGTAGCCGTCGACTCGAAGGGTACGAGCGTGCACCAGACGGGGCCGGCGGAGTGGCAGAAGCGGATCGCTGGGATTCCGATCCTGCAATCGTAGTGATCTGCGATTAGGATTCTGGCTCCCATTGCAATCAGAAAAGTGAAGCGGGCGCAATCGCATTTGTGACTGCGCCCGCCTCTTTTCGTCCTCTGAGGGAAATCTTGCCGGGATCGATGTTCTTCCGGTGTCCGGCGTGGTGAGTTTACGGTTGCTTGCCGAAGCGGTAGACAAAGCCAAGTGTGAATCCCCGGCTGTACTGATGTGAGGAACCGAAGCCGTTAAAAACGTACTCAGGTGCTACCTGGAAGCTTACGCCGGGTGAAATGTTGTAGTTGCCCAGCAGAGCCGCACTGCCCGCGTACGTGGGCCCACTTGGGTAAAGCAGGCAATGGTTGGGGCTGGAACAGATCTGGCCAAAGCCGTTGGTGTCCCCCGTAAAGTTACCGAGCGCCCAGCCTCCCATGAACCGGACCGCGGCGGAGTATTTCGGCTGGACGTAGAACCGATAGGTGGGGCCAACCATCAGGTCGTATTGGCTCACGTTATACCGAGTCTGGTTGGTGAAGTTGAGACCCACATAGGCGATGCCGTAGTAGCCCCGCGCGTCGAAGTTAACGCCCATGCGCCGGGTGAAATAGCGGGTCACTCCGGTATCCCACGCCCAATCGGTGAGCTGCTGCAGGTATGGGCCCGGCGGAAAGCGCAGATAGCTCAAGCCCAGATAGGTTTCGTAAGCGTGATCGTAGGTATAGTGAATGGCGGCAGCACGTCGCTGCTCGCGGCGCAGGCGGATACGTTGCTCGACTGTCATCCGCGTGGTCGGCTGCTGGCCTGGCTGTTGGGCCTGACCGGGCTGCGAACCCTGTGCCTGACTCGAACTGGATTCCGCGCTGGGATTGGATGAGGGGCTGCCGGGGTTCTGGGCCCAAAGAACAGGCACGACTGGAAACATAAGCGCCAACAGGAAGGCAAGACGTCGAAACGAGTGCATCGTGATCGGGATTCCTCCACCAAAGTACGGAAGCGAACCGCCGCTCGAGCCAAAGCCAGAAAGGCGCATTCCAGAACCGCTACACCACAACCGGCGCGACTCGCAGGGAATGGCGGTCCGGCGCGGAATGGAACGGTACAAAATGTCGCCGGCCTCGCCGTCGATCGAGCGCTCCCCCCACTAGGTATTAAATCATCTGGAGGGTGGGATTGTGGGAGCAGGGACGAGAACCTGTGATTCCGTGGCGAGTCGGCCATGTCTCCGGTCGAAACAGCGCCCATGAGGTCGGCTGCCAAGTCGGCCTGGCGGTAGGCTCCGGGGACGGCCCTGCTGCGAACCAGTCCCGGCTGAGTTTTCTAAAAAACGCGCCGTTGTACTTCTTCGAACTCGCCGTCGTTTTCGTCAGGAGTGGACCCTGGGTGATGCGGAGGAATCTGTGGAGAAGTTGCTGGCTCCAGGATCGTTGCTGCATTCGACACGGGAACTCTTTAAAAGCGGAGCCTAAGACGTTATCCGTGAGGTAGGATGAAGGACAATGGAGGTTCTTTAGAGCATGGGTCGTATCTTATTGGGGTTGGTTTTGGGCATCATTTTGTTGCCCCTTTGCGTTATGGCGTGGCTGCGGTATGGAAACCCGCCAGTAGCTGTCAGTGATCCTCCGCTGCCGATGGAGAGGTGGATTACCCATATTCCGCTGCACGTCCGGATCGACCGGCAGATGGTGAAGACACCGCCGATCCAGGCGAATGAAGATGCCTTTATGGCCGGCGCGCAGATCTACAGCCAGGATTGCGCGGCCTGCCACGGCTTTCACGGCAAGCCTTCCGATTTGGGCGCGAACATGTTTCCTCATGCCCCGCAGCTTTGGGAGAAGCATCCCCGGGGAAACGTGGTCGGCGTCAGCGATGATCCCCCAGGCGTGACGGCCTGGAAAGTTGACAACGGCATTCGCCTTACGGGCATGCCCGCCTTCAATAAGATTTTGAATGATACACAGATATGGCAGGTAAGTCTGCTGTTGGCTAATGCCGATAAGCCCCTGCCTCCGGCAGTTCTGGCGATCGTGAGCGGTGAGCCGCCGACCCCGCCAGCGCCACCAATGCCCGCAAAAAAAGGAAAGAAGCGCTAGGGCGATGAGCGCGCGATTTCGGTCGATCAGCTTCGTGGGTCCCAGGTCTCACCCGCCGCGGCGGACGAGACTTGGGACTTGCCAGGCGGTATAGAACCCAGTGGTCAGTGGTATGGTTGCCGGGGTGCCGCCGATGGGGACATGCGGTCATGAAGTTTCTCGAACTGCTGCGCAAGGGATTCAGCTACGTGCTGCTCAGCATGGGCGTCTCGAGTGCTGCGAAGATGACCAAGCCGGCGCCGAAAAGTGCGCCCAAGCCGGGGTCCGGTTCTTAGCGATCGCTTCGCCGTCTGCTGGGATATCGCGGAAAGCTCCAGGTAGATGGCCACGTGGCCCAAGGGCGGGCTGCGGGGGCGCGAGTCTACCCGTACAATGGAACAGGAAGTCCCCGAGCGGTGCAAGATCTTCCATACCCTTTCGAAGGTTGATCGGGTGGCATTTCCCTCAATCCTCAGCGGCAAGGATCTGTCGCAGGGGGCCGTTCAGGGAACATGGCGCTTAGCGGCCCGCCATGGCGGGCTTACCGGGCACAGGAGTTCTGCAGCCGTTTTAGCCCTACCGTACCGATGGCAAATGCTGAGCAAACGAAGGTGCGCGGGGTTGCCCGCGTAGAGAATGCCCGCAAGGCGGACGAAGACCCGGTCGGGAAGGTCTACGACGCGCGGCTGATGCGCCGTCTCGCCCACTATGTGCGGCCCTACTGGCTGCAAGCAGGCGTTTCGTCGCTGGCGGTTTCGCTGAAATCCCTCTGCGATGTGACCGGGCCCTACCTGGTGAAGGTGGCTATCGACCGCTATCTGACCGGCAAGCCGGGGCCGGCGACAACCTGGCTGACGCGCCGGCTGCCGGATAACCCTTACGCCGGAATCACTGACCTGGCCGCCATCTATCTCGGCACATTGCTTCTGTCCTACTTGTTTGAGTTTGTCCAGACCTATCTGATGCAGTGGATGGGGCAGAAGATCATGTTCGACCTGCGGCGGGACATCTTCCGCCACATGCAGGGGATGCACGTCGGGTTCTTCGATGTCCACCCGGTCGGGCGGCTCGTGACCAGGTTGACCTCGGACGTGGACGCCATCAACGATATGTTCACCTCCGGCGTGCTGGCCATCGTCAACGATGCCTTCAGCCTGACCGTCATGGCCGCCGTGATGCTCGCCATCAATTGGTGGCTGGCGCTGCTGGCCTTCGCCGTGTTGCCGCTGATCCTGCTGGTGACGCGCATCTTCCGCGATCATGTGCGCGAGAGTTACAGGCGGGTGCGGGCTTCGATTGCCCGCATCAACAGCTTCACGCAGGAGCACATCTCGGGCATGAGCGTGGTGCAACTGTTCAACCGCGAAGAGCGCGCCTACAAGGACTTCAAAGCGGTGAACGAACAGTATATGATCGCGTTCTTCGACACCATCTTGGCGTATTCGCTCTATTACCCGGCCGTGGAACTGCTCTCGTCCGTGGCCATTGCGCTGGTGGTGTGGTTCGGCGGCTTCAGCGTGATCGCGCGGGGCGCGGTAACGATCGGCGTGCTCGCCATGTTCATCCAGTACTCGCAGCGCTTCTGGCGTCCCATCCAGGACCTCAGCGACAAGTACAACATCCTGCAAGCGGCCATGGCTGCCTGTGAGCGCATCTTCAAGCTCCTGGATACGGCGCCGGAGATCGTAAGCCCGGCGCAACCGCTGGAAGGCGACGGATCGAACCGCATCGAGTTCCGCCATGTGTGGTTTACCTACCAGAAGCTGAGCGAGGCGCAGCAATCGGCGGTTAATGCCGCCTCGCAGGCCGATAACCGGGCCGCGGCGTTGGGCGCGATCGGCGAGATCGAGTGGATCCTCAAGGATGTTTCTTTCATCGTGGAACCGGGCCAGACAGTGGCGATCGTCGGCCACACCGGCGCGGGCAAGACCACGCTGACAAGCCTGATGATGCGCTTCTATGACGTGACCGCGGGTCAGATCCTGGTGGACGGCGTGGACCTGCGTCAGCACGACCTCAACGCCCTGCGGCGGCACTTCGCCGTGGTCCTACAGGATCCCATGCTATTTACGGGCACCCTGGCCGAGAACATCCGCATGGGCAACGAAGAGGTGACCGACGAGGAGATGCGAAGCGCCGCACGCGACGTGAACGTGCTGGAGTTCATCGAAGGGCTGCCGCGAGGCTTCGAGGAACCTATGCAGGAGCGGGGCAGCTCGCTCTCGACAGGCCAGAAGCAGCTCATCAACTTTGCCCGCGCCTTGGCCTACAATCCGCGCATTCTGATTCTGGATGAGGCCACTTCGAGCGTGGATACGGATACGGAGTTGCGCATCCGCGCGGCCCTTGAGCGGATGGTGGCGGGAAGGACCAGTGTGGTGATTGCGCACCGGCTTTCAACGGTGCAACGGGCCGACGCCATTCTGGTAATGCACAAAGGGCAGTTGCGCGAGATGGGAACCCACCAGGAGTTACTGGCCGCGCGCGGCATCTACTGGCGGCTTTATCAGCTCCAGTATAAGGACCAGGAGATGAGTGGCTTTTTGCCGTCCGCGCGCCCGGCTTCGATCGCGCCAGCGGTGTAGGGCGGTTCGGAGGCGGAACGGCGCCAGCTACTGATTGATGACCGTGCCGTCGCGGAGCCGGATGACGCCCCAACCGCCGTTCAGCCCGCCCTCGACGTACGGAAACTTCGCGGCTTCCTTCTCGTCGATCTCAATGCCCCAGCCGGGCTTCTCACTCACCCACAAGTAGCCCTCTCGCATCTCCGGGCAACCGTGGAAGATGGCCTGGGTCTGCTCGTTGAAGTGGGTGTACTCTTGTATGCCGAAGTTGTGGCTGACAAGATCGAGGGTGACATTGGCCATGTGACCGACGGGAGAAACATCGCCGGGGCCGTGCCACGCGGTTTTCACGCCGTGGGCCTCGGCGAGAATGGCGATCTTGCGACCGGCGCTGAAGCCGCCTACTTGCGAGATGTGGCAGCGGATGTAATCGATCAGCCGTTCGTTGATGAGTGGCTGCCACTCATGGGGATTGTTGAAGAGCTCGCCCATGGCGATGGGTGTCGCGCAGTTCTGGCGGATCTGGCGGAAGTAGGCGATGTTCTCAGGCGAGAGTGGATCTTCCAGGAAGAACATTTGATATTGTTCGGCTTCCTTGCAGAACTGCACGGCTTCGTTGGGAGTGAAACGCTCATGCATGTCGTGGAGCAACTGGACCTCGGGGCCGAGTTCGGTCCGGCAGATCTCCAGCAGCTTGAGGGAGCGGCGCATGTCGTATTCCGGGTCATAGATAGGGCCCGAGACGAGGGCCTTGAAGGGCGTGGCGCCTTTATGAGCGGAGCCGTAGCCGGCCAAGCCGGGGAGACCGACCTGGACGCGGACGTTGCGAAAGCCTTCGGCCATGAATTTCTTGGCGCTCTCGATGACGTCGGGATAGTCGGCGCCACTGGCGTGGCAGTAGCAATCGGCGGCTTCGCGGCACTTTCCGCCTGCGAGCTGGTAGACGGGCATCCCGGCCTGGCGGCCCTTGATGTCCCAGAGAGCCTGATCGATGCCGCTGATGGCGTTGTTGAGGACCGGACCGTTGCGCCAATAGGAGCTGTTGTAACAGCACTGCCAGATGTCCTCGATTCGATCGGTGGTGCGGTTGAGCAGCAGCGGCTTGAGATACTTCTCGACTGCGGGCCTGACCAGATCGGCGCGCTGGGTAAAGGTGGCGCAACCGTAACCGTAGAGGCCGTCCTGATCGGTGGTGATCTTGACCACGGTGAGACGTACGCCCTGGGGCTGGCACTCGATGACGTTGACGTCCTTGATCCGCGGCTGCGGCATGCCACGCGTGGCTTGCATGGCCTGTGCCTCGGCGGCGGCAAATCGCGGCGCCATGGCGGCCATACCCGCCCCGGCGGCGGACATCAAAAAATCGCGGCGTTCGATGGGCATCTTCTTTACCCTCCTCGGAATTGATGTGCAAATTGAGTCGGTACGAATGGAAACGGAATTCTACTCTGCAGACACAGCGGGACGCACTAAGAGCATCTCTCCCGAAGGTGTAGAATGCCGATCCATTCATGGCCGGCGCTAAGCTCCTGGTACCCCGGCCTCCAAACCGGCTGCGACGCGGGTCTGCCGGCCCGCGTTCGCGATTCGGCGACAGGAGAGAAGTCTGAAAGGTTCGCTCTGTAGCTGTGCGCCGGCCAAAGGGTCAGGCATGGATCAATTGCGAAAGCGGCGTAAAGGGAGTGCGTACTTTCGCGATGGGCTCGCCCAGAACTTCGATGTGGTTGAGGTCGCGGGTGCCCAGGCCCACTTGCTCACCCAGCTTCAACATGCTGGAGGCAGTTTCAAAGGGCGGCGTGCCGCGCTCGGCCATGGGATCGAAGCCCATGACAGCCGTACCGACCGCGTCGGTGGAGACGCAATTGAGGCCGGCGATGAGCACGCCTGGGTGCATCGGCTTGTGGATCAACCGCGGCCCTTGTTGGGGCAGTTCGCCGCCCTCGATCGTGTAAATCCCGTCAATGACGGCCAGGTGGATGGGCCGGACGTGCACCAGGTCAACGACGATGCGGGGAACACGATAGCCGGGATCGTGCGACCACGTGGCGAAGTCGACGGAAGGCTGGGGGGCGCTTTGGGGAGGCAGGCGGTTACCGCTGTGAAACGGAGCACGGAAGCCGGCTGGCGCAGGGCCGGGCTCGTCGGCGGGAGAGTTCTGGCCGTAGATGGTGCAGGGCGTTATACCGAAGCAGTTTTTCATGGAGAGCGTAATGCCGGCGGTGCGGTGCTCCTTCAGCTTGGCCAGGGAGACAAAGACGTCGGTGTCGCGGTAGGCTCGATTCAGGTCGAAACCCTTGTACATCAGGCCGCCGCCGGGAACTATGAAGGTGGCGTAGGTCTTATAGCTGCCCAGGAAGTTGGTGTTCTCAAACTCGACCTTGGACTTGGGCGCGGCGCTCACGAATTGCTGCGGATTCCAGCCCGCGGAGATCATAAAGTGCTGGAGCGGATGGTCTCCATCCGGCGCGCTCTCTACAAGCCGGATGCGCCGCGCTCCCGCCTGGCCGAGCAGATGAACCACGGCGGCAATGACCGCGGG
>JAKABE010000433.1 GCA_021801945.1 Acidobacteriota bacterium | reverse complement strand
TTGAGAAAACGCATCGGTTTCCAAGCCGCTGAACCGTTCTCGAACCGGCCCCGGACGCAAGCCGGAGAGTCCGCAAACATACCTCGAACAACTTCGGATCGTGATCGGGTTGGGTTCGATTTCCGTTCGATGACGGGCTGGTGTATAGCCCGCCTTGCGCTTGGCCGCAAGGGATGGTGTCTGCCCCTCCAACCTTCCATGCGAGACTCCTAACGGGCTCTGAGAATGGCGGCCATCACGCGCGGATTGCGGCGGCCATGAAGAACGGCGACAACCCATAACGGCTTTTCAGCGGGCGCATACGCAATCAGGTATTCGCGTACCACAAGGAAGCGCAACGGCCGGGTAGTGAGGTCCAGGCGTCTGTGGCCCAGGGCGGGGAAAGAAGCCAGTTCACGAACAGCAGCCAAGATTTCCGCAATCACACGGTCGGCTGCATCAAGGTTATCGAGCGCGATGTATTCCCAAATCTCGTCAAGGTCTCGAAGGGCTTCCGGGTGAAAATCGTAACCCGTCATTGGACGCGGCGGGCGGCGCTTTTTTGACGAAAATGGGCCTCCACCTCGTCGCCGGAGATAAGCTGCACCCTTCCGCTTTTCAGGTCGTCATAACGACTGTCGAGCATGACGCGCACCTGGGCGACTTCATCGAGGTATCCGGCCATCGCGTCCTCAACGAGGTCGTCAGCCCTGCGCCCGCTTTGCGTGGCAAGGGCGGTGAGCTTCTTTTCCGTTTCAGGAGTGAACTGCACTTCCATAGCCATCAGCCTACGCCCAAGCCGGCTCCGGCTCAAGTCCTGAAAATTTCGGCGGTGCAGCGTGCTTGCTCAACCCTTGCGTCCGAGGTGGCGCACGAACAGTTCCCGCGACAGCCGCTCGCCTTCTTCCGTCAGCACCACCGACTTGGCTTTGCTTTTCGGGTCAGAGATATAGCCTCTGGTGTGCAGCCGGTCCAGCGCATCCCAGTCGTGCGACTTCCACGCACGGCCCTGGCCGGTCTGCGACAGCCACAACAGCGCCAGCACCATCTCGTCCACCTTGTCGCGGTCGTAGTCCATGACACCGGCTTCCTGCGCGGATATTACACCGGATCGCCGCCGTCGACCTATGGCGTGTCATCAAACTGTGTATATGCGTGAGTCTGTATCGCGTTTAAGTTGAAGTAGATGAGTACGCGGCGCTATGGATTGCGGGATGATCAGTGGGATCGGATCAAGGATTTGCTGCCCGGACGTGCGGGGAGCGAAGGTCGTCCGGCGCGGAATAACCGGTTGTTTGTGGAAGCCGTTCTGTACCGCTACCGGGCCGGGATCCCGTGGCGCGATCTTCCCGAGCGTTTCGGGGACTTCCGTGTGGTGCATACGCGTTTCAGCCGCTGGGCGCGTCGCGGCATCTGGCAGCAGGTGCTTGCCCATCTGGCCCAGGACGCGGATAACGAATACGCCATGATTGATTCGACCATCGTGCGCGCCCACCAGCACTCGGCTGGAGCGCGCAAAAAGTGGGCGAGCAAGCCCTCGGGCGCAGCCGCGGCGGTCTCGGCACGAAAATCCATGTAATGGTCGATGCGCTGGGTAATCCCACTGCACTGCACCTGACCGGCGGCCAATGCAGTGACGTGGAAGGCGCGGATGTGCTGCTGGAGCGGGTTGCGGCCAGAACCGTGATCGCCGACAAGGGCTACGACGCGGATACGCGCGTTTTCGACCGGCTGGAAAAAGCGGGGAAAACTGCGGTAATCCCGCCGCGCACGCATCGCCGCGTGCCACGCGACTATGACCGCCATCTCTATAGATCTCGGCACCTGATTGAAAACTTCTTTGCTCACCTCAAGCAGTTCCGCGCCATCGCCACACGCTATGACAAAACTAAACAGAACTTCCTCGCCGCCGTCTACTTCGCCGCCGTGCTCATTTGGTTCGTTTGATGACACTCCCTAGTCATGGGTAACATGAGAAAAAGACATTTTTCTCATAGCTGCAAAACAGCCGCAGCGAGGATGGCGGTCAAGGGCGGGCGTTCTTTGCCCGTCGCGTAGCGAGCGAAGCCCCTTGATGGTCACCGCAGCGGAGGCTACGTGGCCACAGCCGCGCCGGGATGCTAGTCCCAACCTCGATCTTTTGTTTTCAATACGTTTACGCACGGCAACCCCGGAGTTGCCGCACAGGAGCCGCGAACCACGCATTTCTCAATTCGCTGCTTTCTTTTCAATAGGTTTACCTGCGTAAACACGTAAACGCCTGATTTTTGCCGATTATGTCGTGTATCTCATTGGCGCTGCTCACGTTCACCGCAGAGCAACCACAGGTTGCTCCACAGCAACCCGCCGGGGGTGAACCTATGAAAGCGCGACTTGCGCCTCATAGGAGAGCACCATGCCAGCAGTGATCGGATGCGACGCCCCCAAGCAGTTCTCAGTCTTTGTGACCATCGACAGCAAGGGCAAGACCTCGCCCGCTGTCCGGGTCGAGCATTACCGCCAGAAGTACATCGACTTTCTGCACACACTGCCGCCCGGCAGCGAGATCGCGCTTGAAGCCACTGGCCACTGGTACTGGATGGCGGATGAGATGGAGAAGGCCGGCCACCGTCCTCATCTGGCCAACCCGACAGAAGCCAAGAAGCGGATGGGCAAGACCAACAAGACCGACGCGCTCGACGCCAAAGGCCTCGCCATCCTGCTGCACAACGGGACGCTGCCGGAGAGCTGGATTCCGCCCGGCGAGCTGCGTGACCGCCGCGAGCTGCTGCGCACCCGCATGGCCTTGCGCGATCTGCGCTCGTCGCTCAAGCACCGCATCCATGCCTCCATCGACCGCTACGGCCTCCAGGCCACCGGCATCAGCGACCTATTCGGGGTCAAGGGCCGCGTCTACATCGACACGGTGCTCGATCGCCTCCCATGCGACACGGCGGCGATGATTCAGGTGCAGCTTACCTCCCTCGACCAACTCGAAGCACAGATCGAAGAGATTGAAGACCGCATCGCCGTCGCCCTCAAGCCCTCGCCAGAGGTGCGTTTGCTAAGAACGATCCCCGGCGTAGGAGAGATCCTGGCACCACTCGTCTGGCTGGAGATCGGCGACATAGACCGCTTCCCCAGAGCTGAGAACCTGGCCGGTTATGCGGGGCTTGTACCCAGGATCTTTGCCAGCGGGGGACGCATCCGGCATGGAAGCACCTGCCGCAACATCAACCACTATCTCAAGTGGGGATTCGTCGAGGCCGCAACGTGCGCGGTTCGGATCAAGGCC
>JAKABE010000432.1 GCA_021801945.1 Acidobacteriota bacterium | reverse complement strand
AGCGCATCGGTGTGCAGGCGGTGGCTGGCGCTCAGCATATAACGCCTCCCGAAGTACGCCTTCACGCCTCACCCCGGAACTCGGCAAAAATCTCCGGCGTTTCATAGACGCGCACCCGGCTCAAACGTGCCCCGCTCCCGGCCGCTTCAATCGCCGGATTAAGCCGCTTCCACGCTGCAATCGCAATATTTTCCGTCGTCGGATTCACCCTGGCAAACTCCGGCGCCTCCAGGTTCAGGTGGCGATGGTCGTAGGCTGCCATCACCTCCCGCTCGATTACGTCCTTCAGCCATTTCAGATCGACCACAAAGCCGGTCACCGGGTCGGGCTCGCCAGCCACTGTCACCTCCAGCGTGTAGTTGTGCCCGTGCCCGTTGCGGCGGGCACAGCGCCCGAAAACCTCCTCGTTCTTCTCCGCCGTCCAATGCTCGTTCCAATAGTAGTGGGAAGCGGAAAAAGTAGCCCGACGAGTCAGATAGATCATTCCGGCCCTCATTGGAGAAGATGCGGCGGCACTGGCAAAGGCTTCATTCAAAACAGCATGGCAAAAACAGCATCGATTGCCCCCCATGGAAGAACCCGCGCGACCCCCGATAAGCTCAACCAAAACACGCCGTTGCAGAGACCTGGCCCGGCGGGCAGCCTTCTCTTCACAGGCTGCTGCAAAACTCGACGCGGGCAGAGTCTTGTGTCAGGCACGACTTCAGCGGCCGCCGAAAATCTCTTTCAGACAAGTGCTTTGTGTCAGGGCACGACTTCAGTCGTGCCGTAAGTGATGCGGAATGAGCACGGGCTTTAGCCCCCGCCCAGTTTCTCCCGGCGAATTCGCCTGTCATTTGCACTTTTCCGCAGCCTCCTCAACCACAGTCCTCCGCAGGCCGTTTACCCCGCGTAACTCCGTCCCTTCCAGCTTACCTGCTTCAGAATGCGATGCTGAAACCAGCTACGGTAGAGCAGCCACACAAACAGGGGCAGACCCAGCGGGGTGATGGCGCAATCCATGAACGGAAAATTCGACTTGGCCACGCGGTAGTAGAACCGGAAGAGCGTCCGCACCCAGAGCAGCGCCAGGATCCAGCCCGCGCCCAGCCACTCCAGCGAGCGCGCCCCAAGCCTCGCGTTCCACATCTCGATGGCCAGTACCGGCAACCCCACCAGCAGTGCCAGATCCAAGGCCCGCCATGCCGCCAGCGACAACGAATTGTCGAAGAGCAGCAGTAGATTCTTGGTCCAGCCCTCGATCATTGCCGCCGTGGTCCGGTACATGCGCGTGGCCACGGCATCGCCCGCGTAGCGGAACCATAATCCCACCTTGCGCCGCTTGGCCAGAAAGGCCAACTCCACGTCTTCCAGCACCTTACCGGCAACGCTGGCATGCCCGCCTATCCGCCGGTAGGCCTCGCGCTCCACCAGCAGAAACTGCCCGTTGGCCGCCGCGATCCGCTCATTCGGGTCGGAGACCTTGGCCGGCGGATAGGCCAGTGCCAGCTCACAGAAGACCAGCGGCATCAGCGACCGCTGCATCAGCCCGGTAACGATCTGCCGCGGCGAATAACTCAGCATCCCCGTCTTATGCCGGGTCGCTTCATGAATGGCGCGGCGCAGGTTACCCTGCTCGTGGACCGTATCCGCATCGGTAAAAAGCAGCCATCTCCCCCGCGCCCGTCGCGCCGCCGTCCAGATGGCATTTGTCTTTCCGGTCCAGCCGGCTTCCAGCTTGCCGGCTGCCATCACCGTCACCCCGGCAAAGCTGCGCGCAATCTCGGCCGTGCGGTCGATGGAGTGGTCGTCTACCACAACCAGCTCCCAATCGCGACCCAACTCGAAGATCTCCTCCGACTGCCTCACCAGCGAGTCAAGGCACGCGCCAATGCAATCTTCCTCGTTCCGCGCCGGAACGATCACGGTAAGCTCAATCAGTTCAGTTGGCTCCGGCTGATCAAAAACCGTCCCCGGAAGCGCCGTCGCCAGCCAGCTGCGCCAATCGGGCGCCTCCGTTCGTGGCTCATCCGATAGCCCAAGCACCGGCTTCCATCCGCTGGCCTGCGCCGCTTCATGATTCTCCGGCTTTTCCTTCCCCATGCCCTGCCCTTTCGCTGCGGCCCTATCGCTCCGTATTATAAGGATGTGCGGTTCTCTAGGTTCCTTGCTCTCGGTTTGCTCTTTCCTTTGGCCTTGGTATGCGCATGCAACCGTGGCTCGCGACCGGCCCAAATGGGCAAGGTAGCCCCTGACTTCACCATCACCGACGGTTCTAAAACGATCAGCCTGGCCAGCTATCGTGGCCGTGTCGTGCTGCTCAACTTCTGGGCCACCTGGTGCCCGCCGTGCGTGGAAGAGATGCCGTCGCTGCTGAAGCTCCACCACGACATGCCCAGCCTCGTCATCATTGCCGTCAGCGTCGATGACGACGCCAATGCTTACGACCACTTTCTCTCGAGCCACCACGTTGACCTGATCACGATCCGCAACCCCAGCGAGTCCGCGCCAAAGCTCTTTCATACCGATATGTGGCCGGAAACCTACCTCATCGACCGCAATGGCATCATCCGGAGCAAGTTCATCGGCGCACAGGACTGGTCCGATCCCGAGATCCGCGCCATGCTGAAGAGCCTTTAGCGTTTGTCACCTCCCGCGGCCGCTCGACTTGTTATCATCTACCTATGACCACGATGGACATCCTCTATCGCTACATCGCGCCTCCGACGGCGTCCGTATCCCTTGCGCTGGCCAATACCCGTGATGTCTACGGCATCCGCAGACTTTCACTCGATCCGGCGGCCCGCACCCTGCGCGTTGAATATGACGCGACGCGGCTCAACGCGGCTGCGGTCACTAAGCTCGTCCGCCAGACCGGTCTGCAGATCGCCGAGGAGTTGCCTTTGATCCCGCCTCCCGCGCCGGCGCCGCAGCCTGCCACGACGGCCTGAGAGCAAGAATTGCGCAGAGGCAGTATCCCTGATACCCTGTGTATGGTTCGGATGTGAACCAGGATTGCGCGCCCGTAGCTCAGCTGGATAGAGCGACTGACTACGAATCAGTAGGTCGGGAGTTCGAATCTCTCCGGGCGCACCACTTAAGCCTCTTTTCTTCAAGAAGATAGCTCGCTTAACAAATCGCCCCAGCAGTGTCCACTGGGCACTTTTGGGGCATTCACGTTTGGCAAACTTTTCTTTCACTTTGTCCGGCGCATTTCGGCCGAAACGGGCAACGAAGACACACTGCTACCGACGTCCGCTTTGCCGTTCCAAGCGGAAGCGAG
>JAKABE010000431.1 GCA_021801945.1 Acidobacteriota bacterium | reverse complement strand
ATAGAAGTCGCCGTATTTCTTTTGCAATGCGTCTTGAGGATCTTTGGCGGCGGCGTCCAGATCCTTCCAGAGCAGATAGCGGTTGCGCTCTCTCAGCAGCGAAAACGACCGCACCCAGCGCACCTGGTCGGCTGGAATCGGATTATTCTTCAGCCAATTGCCGCAGGCGTACTGGTAGAAATCGGTGCATGGATCGGCCGTGTGGTCGATGGCCGCAGGGTCGAAGCTCTTGATGGGAAGCGGTTCCGTTGGTTTGGAGGCATCGGCCGGTGAAGCCGCGGGCGTCTGCGCCAGCACGGATCCGGCCGCCAGAATGAGAATGGCAGGAATGCGGTAACAGTTCATCGAAGTTCCTCTTTGCTTTCCGGACCAACCGGCTCTCTTCCGGCGTGCAACGCGCCTATGCATGGAGCCTCAACAGTGTTCAATCCAGCCGGTCTTGTATGGTCTGCGTTGTTTAGGAGCCTAACACGCGGGGTGAGGCGAACGCTCGTTCGCGGATCACGCAAGCGCCGGCTTCGACAGGCTTCCGCGCCAACCTGAATCTGCGGCGGCCCACCGCGCCTATTGTGCTGGTAATGCCCCAGCTTGCGCCGTATTCTCGTTTCCATGACCCATTCGCTTATCTTCGAGCACATGTTTCAGCTTCCTCTTCCCGTTGCGGAAAAGCTGCTTCGCCCAGTCATCGTGTATCTGGTTCTGGTGTTGCTGCTGCGACTTTTTGGCAAGCGCGAAATGGCGCAACTAAATCCATTTGATCTGGTCGTGCTGCTGTCGCTTTCCAATACGGTGCAGAACGCCATCATCGGCAACGACAACTCGGTGACAGGCGGCGTGATTGGCGCGTTCGGCCTGATGGCGATCAATTGGATCGTCGTGCGGATCGCCTTCCGCTCGCGGCGCGTCAATCACATGCTGCAGGGCCGGGCCACCATTCTGATCCGAGACGGCCAGTTGGACAAGCGGGCGCTTGAACGGGAATCGATGACTCGCCATGAGCTGCTCGAGGTGATTCATCGCCAGGGTTTCGAGGCCTTCCATCAGGTGCGCCTCTGCGAGCTGGACACCAACGGATCCTTCTATGTGGAAGCGTACGAACCCTCGGTCGCCGACAAGCGGCATGACGAACTGTTGGGACGCCTTGACCTGCTGACCCGCGAAGTGGCGGAACTGCGCGCGGGCCCAGCCGGTCAATGAAAGCCCGGTCAATGAAAGCATTGACCGGCCGCATCGGTTGCGAGATGCTGAGATTGCGAAATTGCGTGAATGCTTCCGTTTAGTATGCCGTTGCGTCTCAGACGTGTAAGAATTGATATGGCAGGGAGACTTCCCCGTGTATTCGCCCGACGCCCGGAGATTCATTTTTCTTCTTATTTTTGCCATGCTGGCTAGCGAAGCGGCGGGCGCGCAGAAACTCTTGCACAGGCCGCCCCCTCATGCGCCAGCCGCCAAAGCGCCTGCGCCCAAGCCCGAACCGCCGCAAAAGCCCGTTCTGCCCGTGGGCACAAGCTTGCAGGTCGAAGTCTTGCGTCATTACCCTATGAAAGCCGGTGAAACTCTTGACGCGCGGCTGATGCACCCTATTTATGCAGGGGGCAAGCTGGTGGTTCCGCAGGGGACGGAAGTGCGCGGCCAGGTGATTGCCCTGAAGGCAGACAACAAAGCTCGCTGGCACGCCCGCGTGTGGGGCGATTTTACGCCGTTTCACACCGCCGAAGTCCGCTTTGACCAGCTGATGCTGCCGAGCGGCCCGATCCCTTTCACCACCAAGGGAGTGGCGACTGGCGCGCCGGTACTGCGCCTGGCTGCCGGACCGGCGAAGAAGAAGCGCTCCCGCATTTCCCGCGCCTGGTCGCAGGCAAAGGCCAAGATTCACGACCAGATTACTTTTTTTACCGCGCCTGGCCGCGGCGACCGCCTGAAACAAATGCTCTACTCGCAGTTGCCCTATCACCCTGAGCGTATTCCGGAGCATACGGCATGGTCCTTCGAGCTGGCTCAACCGCTTACGCTGCCCATTCCGCCTCCCAGCCTTGCCAAATTGCAGAATCAGTCGGCCCCCAAGCCGGGCAAGCCTGAGATGTGGTCTGTTCATGCGTTGCTGATGAATGGTGTAAATTCAGCTACAGCCAAGCCCGGCGATCCCATACGCGCCGTGGTGGTCGAGCCGGTCTACGACAAGAACAAGCAGCTCGTGGTGCCGCAGAATTCTATTCTTGAGGGCAAGGTGACTCTTGCCAAGGCGGCGCGCTCGCTGGACCGCAACGGCAAGCTGCGCTTCTCTTTTCAGCAGATCCGTTTCCCACCCGGAACGAGGGCTGCAACCCCGAACCGCGCCGTTCAGGGCAATCTGGCGGGGGCAACGGGCAACAGTGCAAACAATCTTTCCCTCGATGCCGAGGGAACCGTAACGCCGCGCAACAAGGGTAACCCGCTCGATCCCATCATGCTCGGCTTGATGGCGGGCCGAGCCCTGGACCAGGACAACATGATGGTGCATACCGGCGTGGCGTCGAATGGATTCGGCTTTATCGGGCGCTTTGTCGGCATGGCATCAGGCAGCTATAACATCGCGGCCGGCATCGGCTTTTACGCGGCAGGAGTTTCAGTTTGTCAGAACTTCCTGCACCGGGGCGCCGACGTCATCTTCCCCAAAGACACCCGCGTCGATATTGAAACGACCCCATTGCGCGCGCCTGTCCTAAAGGCGGAAAGCCAGCCGGTAGGCCAATAGACGCCTTCCGGCGAGCAGCGTCCCCTGTCGTATCCAACCTCTTTGTTCGATCAGGCTTCGTCGGCTGAAGTGGTGCTCCGCAAGCGGCCTCGCAAGAGAGGCCGCCTGCCAAGAGTATCGAAAAGCTGATAGCTGAAGTCTGCTCTTCTACTCCCACTCAATCGTGCCCGGCGGCTTTGACGTAATGTCGTAGACGACGCGATTGATGCCGTGCACCTCATTCACGATACGGCTGGAGATGCGCTTTAGCACTTCATAAGGCAGCGGCGTCCAATCGGCGGTCATGCCGTCTTCTGAGTGTACGGCGCGCACCGCGGCGGTATACGCATAGGTGCGCTGGTCACCCATCACGCCCACGCTCATCACCGGCAGCAGCACGGCAAAGCTCTGCCAGATGCGCGTGTAGAGACCGGCCGCCTTGATCTCCGAGACCACGATGTCGTCGGCTTCCTGCAGCAGGGCTACGCGCTCCGGCGTTACTTCGCCCAAGATGCGCACAGCCAGGCCCGGCCCGGGGAAGGGCTGGCG
>JAKABE010000430.1 GCA_021801945.1 Acidobacteriota bacterium | reverse complement strand
CGGGCGGTGCAGGGGATGGGCGTGCCGGTGATTTACTTTGGAGTGGAAACCGCCGGGCTGCTCACACAGATGGCGGCGACGGGGGCAGATGTGATCGGGTTGGACTGGCGGCAGCCGCTGGATGAAAGCTGGCGCGCCGTTGGCCACGGACACGCCGTGCAGGGTAATCTCGATCCCATTACGCTGTTTGCGCCGCTGGAAGTGCTGGAAGCGCGCGTCAGAGAAATTTTGCAGGCCGCTAGCGGGCGGGCTGGACACATCTTCAATGTGGGCCATGGTATTGTTCCCGGCACGCCAGTGGAACATGTACAGGCGGTGGCGCGCATGGTGCGGGAGTTCCGGTTGGGAGGGGGGCGTGGTTAAGCAGGCTGTTCTGCTGTTGGCGCATGGAACGCCGGAGAGCGTGGAGCAGGTTTCCGAATACCTGCGCAATGTGGTCAGCGGCCGTCCCCTACCGCAGGCTGTTGTCGAGGAGGTACAGCGCCGCTACGCGCTGATCGGTCGCAGTCCGCTTACCGAAATTACCTTTGAGCAGGCGCGCATGGTCAGGGCCGAACTGGCGGCAATCGGATCGCCGGTTCCGGTTTACGTGGCGATGAGGAACTGGCGGCCGTACATCCCCGACGTGGTAGGGCGAATGCGCACCGATGGGATCGAAGAAGCGGCGGTGATCTGCATGGCTCCACAGAACTCCCGCACCAGCGTGGGACTCTACGAGCGCGCGGTCAAGGCCGAGGCGGGTGGTCTGCGGATTGACTTTACCAGGGGGTGGGCGCACCACCCGCTCCTTGTCGAAGCCTTTGCGGAGCGGCTGCGGCCAGCGTGGGCTAAACTAAGCGTCGAGGCAGGCCATCCCGTTCCGGTGCTATTCACCGCCCACAGCGTGCCAGTCCACACCGTTCAGCCGCCAACGGACGGCAGAGCGGAGCCGGAGACGCGGCATTGGCCGGGCAACAGCGCAGATCCCTATGCCGAAGAGGCGCAGCACACAGCCGAACTGGTAGCGGCGCGGGTTCCGGAGATTCCTCGATGGTGGTTTGCATTCCAAAGCCAAGGTGCCAGTGGCCGTTCTTGGCTGGGACCTTCGGTGGAGGAGACGCTCGAGTCAATCTCCGCCTTGGGCACTAAATTTCTGATCCTACAGCCCATTGGCTTTTTGTGCGACCACGTTGAAATACTCTTCGATGTGGATTGTCTGTTTCGTGCATGTGCGATGCGACTTGGCATAAGACTGGAACGGCCCGAATCCTTGAATGGATCCGTTATGCTGGCCAAGGCGGTTGCGGACCTTGCCCGGCAAGGGCTGAAGCGGCTGGAATACCGAGTAGAGTAAGCTTTATAATACGTGCGGAATCAATTATTCATGCAAATGAGGGTTATTAGCAGGTCAGTTTTCTTTCCGCGTATTGCTCAAAGCGGACCATGATCGGGATCGGGATCGTGGTCTGTTGAGAGGGTGTCAATCAGTGCAGTTCTATGGAATCGCAAGTAACAATCTATATTTCGTCGTACTGCCAATCGCTGCAGGTCACCGAAAACGAGTTAATAGCTGCTCTATGAGGTAGACAAAATATGCCTGGGGAATTGCCGCTGCGAGGCGCCGAGGAATTGCTCGCCGAACATGCTGGGATCAAAGAAAAGTGGCAGTGTCCCACGTGTGGTAGTAGACGTTTGCGCCGTCTGGAACGAATGGGGTTCCTGCAAAAAAAGGTCTATAGCATGTTTGGCTACTACCCCTGGAGATGCGGCACCTGCAAGACGAGCTTCTACTTGAAGCGGCGGAGTTTTCTCAAGGGCACAAGAGAGAAAGAATACTTCAAATAAGCCTCACGAACTGGTTGCGTGCAGAAGTCGTTAGAAGCGGATAAGGTTTCTAGTCAAGAAAAGCAGGTTGGCAGGCCTCTCGGCCAGCCGGCGCATGAAGTATGGATACCACTCGGGGCCGAAGGGTACATAGACGCGGACCCTATAGCCGTCCTTAATCAGTTTGCGCTGCAAATCGCGGCGCACTCCGTAAAGCATTTGGAATTCAAACCGGCTGGAACCGATTCCGTGCTCGGCGGCGAAGTCCTTTGTTGCTTCAATCATTTCCTCGTCATGAGTCGCCAGGGCGTGATAGACGGGGCTATCCAAGAGCATTCTGGCAATGCGGAGGAAGTTGGCGTCCACATCTGCCTTGTGTGGAAAAGCCACCTCTGGGGACTCGCTATACGCGCCTTTACACAGGCGTACGCGGATGCCATCAGCTACCAGTTGTTCCACATCGGCTTGTGACCGAAACAGGTAGGCTTGAATGACCACGCCGATGGCGCCACGCAGTTCCACCTGGGCATGCAGGCGGCGCACGATGTCCAGGGTGAGTTGAGTGAGGTGCGAGTCTTCCATATCGATGCGCACGAAGTTATGAGTCGCATGTGCATGGCGGGCCAGGTCGGCGGCGATCCTCTCGGCTAGGGCGGGAGATTGCTCAAGCCCCATCTGCGAGAGCTTGACGCTGATGTTGGCGTCGAGTTTGCGAGCCGCGATGGCGTCTAGCAGGTCATGGTAGGAATCGGCCGCCCGATGGGCGTCGGATTCGGAGGAGACCCTCTCGCCCAGCGAGTCGAGTGTCACGGCGATGCCTTGGCAATTCACCATCTCGGTCACACGCAGAGCGTCCTCCATTGTCATGCCGGCAATGAAACGGGAGCTCAGACGCTTGCCCATGCGCGAATGTTGAGAGAAACGGCGCAATGGCCGATTGTGAGAGAGCGCGATCAACGCCGAACGTAGAACGTGCATGAGGCAGCCAAGGGAGATCGGAGAAAAGGCCGATCCCGCGAACAGTCCAGTTTCGCACATGAGCACGGCAAGCAGATGAATCTGGCTTGTCTGACCTGAAATCTATCTCACTCGAAAGAGGGCGCAGCCATGAGCCGGTAGGCTAACGGCGATCCGCTGCGACACTTTGCCGGTCGATCTGTTCCACAGATTCAACGCTGAGTGGCCGCCGCCCATGAGGCCGAGCTGCTTCCACGTGGCGCGCAGCGTCGCCTGCTTGGAGTCGAGGTTGAAGAAGCCTTAGTTGGGTAGCTGCCTTAATACAGTAGGCTCAAGATGTTGAGGTTTTCGAGTCAAGACCCGGTTTGTGGCCTGACTATGCAGCCACTTGGCAACAGTTTCGCGCTTGGTTTGCTGACGAAATGTCCTGCGTTCCCTATCTGGAACATCTGGGTTGGCCGTCGGGCTTTCGCTGTCCAGGGTGCGCTGGCGAGAAAGGCTGTCGCCGCGACTGGGCAG
>JAKABE010000429.1 GCA_021801945.1 Acidobacteriota bacterium | reverse complement strand
ATCTCGGCCCTCCTCTAGCGGCGCCCGCCGCCCACACTCGATCTGCGCCTTTTCCTCTTCCACTTCACTCATCCAAAACCTGAAAGGCATGGAATGCCATGATTGACCGCCTGGAACAGATGGAGCTGCGCTACAACGAGCTTGAAGCGCAATTCGCTTTGCCCGAGGTCATCGCCGACCACGAACGCTATCACAAGACCGCCAAGCTGCTGCGCGAGATCGAGACGCCCGTGGAGAAGTTTCGCGAGCTCAAGCAAGTCGAGCAGGCGCTCAAAGAGGCGCGCGCGCTGGCTCACGACGGCGATCCGGACCTGCGCGCCATGGCCCACGAAGAGATTGCCGTGCTGGAGCCCCGCCAGGCCGCGCTGCTCGAAGAGCTGAAGGTGCTGCTGCTGCCCAAGGACCCCAACGACGAAAAGAACATCATCCTCGAAATCCGCGCCGGCACGGGCGGCGACGAGGCCTCGCTCTTTGCCGCCGAGGTCTTCCGCATGTATACGCGCTTCGCTGAGCAGAAGCGCTGGAAGGTGGAAGTGCTTTCGCTTTCCGAGTCCGGTATCGGCGGTTACAAAGAGATCATCGCCATCATCGAGGGCGACCGCGTGTACTCGCAGCTCAAGTGGGAAAGCGGGGTACACCGCGTGCAGCGCGTTCCCGCCACTGAGACCCAGGGCCGTGTGCACACCTCCGCGATTACGGTTGCCATACTGCCCGAAGCCGAGGAGGTGGACATTAAGATTGAGGCCAAGGATATCCGCATTGACACCTTCTGCTCATCCGGCCCCGGCGGCCAATCCGTCAACACCACTTACTCCGCCGTGCGCATCACCCACCTGCCCACCAACACCGTGGTCAGTTGCCAGGACGAGAAATCACAGATTAAGAACCGCGACAAAGCCATGCGTGTCCTGCGCTCGCGCCTCTACGAGATGGAGATGGAGAAGCAGCAGGCCGAGATCGTCAAAGAGCGACGCCAGATGGTCGGCTCGGGCGACCGGAGCGAGAAGATTCGCACCTACAACTTCCCCCAAAACCGCCTCACCGATCACCGCATCGGCCTCACCCTGCACCAGCTTGACCAGGTGATGGACGGCCGCCTGCAGCCCATTGTCGAGGCGCTTATGGCCCACGCTCAGGCCGAGTTGTTGAAGGCGGACGTAACGCAGGCGGCGTAACGTTGTGACGATCGAGGATTGCCTCCGGAATGGCGAAGCAAGCCTAAGCGCCGGCCCGCATCCAGACCGCGCCCGCGCCGACGCCGAGACCCTGCTGCTGCATCTGCTTGGCAGAAACAAGGCTTGGCGCCTGGCGCACGCCAACGATCAGCTGCGCGAAGTAGAGGCCACGCACTACATCGAACTGCTGGAGCGGCGCGCGCAGGGTGAACCCATCCAATACATCACCGGCGCGGCGGAGTTCTTCGGCCTGCCCTTTCGTCTTACGCGCGATGTGCTGATTCCGCGCTCTGAGACAGAACATGTGGTAGAGAAGGCCATCGAGCTGGCCGCCGCCTTTGCCGCGCCTCGTATTGCGGATGTGGGCACAGGCTCGGGCGCGATTGCCGTGGCTCTCGCACACCGGTTGCCCACAGCGCGGGTCACGGCCATTGATTGCTCTGCCGCGGCCTTGGCCATTGCCTGCGAGAATGCCGCCCGCAACGGCGTCACCGAGCGCATTCACTTTCTTGAGGGCGATCTGCTCGTGCCCGCTGCAACCCAGCAGTTCGACATCATCGTCTCCAACCCGCCCTATGTGCCGGAAAACGACCGCGGTACGCTGGCCTTGGAAGTGCGCGGCTACGAACCGGCGCAGGCTCTCTTCGCCGGCGCAGATGGCCTTGCGGTCTACCGCCGGCTGATTCCCGCGGCCTTTGCCGCACTTGCGCCCGGCGGCTTTGTGGTGCTTGAAATCGGATACGGTCAGCAAGTCGCGGTTCGTGCGCTCCTTGAGGGCTCGGGCCTGGAGCACATTGGTTTCGCTGCCGACCTCCAGGGCATTCCCCGCGTGGCCTTTGCCCATCGGGGCTGAATCTCAGTCGATCCCGTGCGAATCTAAAGAGAGACGCACGGCAACGCCCAGGCAGTACATACCCAGGCGAGACACATCTAACCCGAGCGCAACCCCATGACCCGCATGCTATAAACTCTCTCCCGAAAGGAAATTCCCATGCCATCGTCCAAAGGCTACGCCACGCAAAGCGCCACATCCGCACTTGTTCCCTTTACTTTCAGCCGGCGCGAACCCGGCCCCACCGAAATCGCCGTCGAAATTCTCTACTGCGGAGTATGCCACTCTGATCTGCATATGGCCCGCAACGAGTGGGGCGTGTCCATCTATCCCATGGTGCCGGGGCATGAGATCGTAGGCCGCGTCACTGCGGTCGGCAACTCGGCCAAGAAGTTTAAAGCCGGAGACGTCGCGGCCATCGGCGTGATCGTCGACTCCTGCCGCCATTGTCCAGCTTGCCAGCGAGGCGAGGAGCATTTTTGCAGGGAGGGCGCCACGCTCACCTACGCCGCGAAAGATCGCGTGGACGGCTCCATCACGATGGGCGGCTACTCCAACAATTACGTTGTGGACGAGCGCTTCGCCCATCGCGTGCCCGGCAACCTGGACTTGGCCGCCGTGGCGCCGCTGCTCTGCGCCGGCATCACCACCTATTCGCCCCTGCGCCACTGGAAGATTGGGCCTGGCAAGAAAGTCGGCGTTGTGGGTCTGGGCGGCCTGGGCCACATGGCGCTCAAGTTCGCTCACTCCTTCGGCGCGCACGTGGTGCAGTTCACCACATCGCCCAAGAAAAGAGAGGACGCCCTGCGCCTGGGAGCCAGCGAGGTCGTCCTCTCCACCGACGCCAATGCCATGCAGGCTCAGGCGCACTCCTTCGATTTCATTCTCGACACAGTCTCCGCGCCGCATGCGCTGGACGACTATCTCCCGCTCCTGAAGCAGGACGGCACCATGACTCTGGTCGGCCTACCGGAAAAGCCGCCCTCTTTTGCCGCCTTCAACCTCATTCTCCACCGCACGTCCATCGCCGGATCCAATATCGGCGGCATGCCCGAGACCCAGGAGATGCTCGACTACTGCGGTCAGTACAACATCACGGCGGACGTCGAAGTGATTCCCATCCAGAAGATCAACGAAGCTTTCGGGCGCCTGCTCAAGCAGGATGTGAAGTTCCGCTTTGTGATCGATATGAGCTCGCTGAAGTAGCTGTATGTCCCGCCCGCGCCCATGCTAATGCAGCCCGCGCTGGCGGGATCAATTTTGGCGGAGGGTTCCGG
>JAKABE010000428.1 GCA_021801945.1 Acidobacteriota bacterium | reverse complement strand
CGCTTCCCGCGATCAGCCGCACTCCCGAGGCGTGTGCCGTCCTTGCGCTGTGCGCATGTTGGTCGAGCATTCTTTTCAGATTGGCGCCCACCATAGCATCCCAAGCCATCCGGTCCGCGTGATCCACCTGCATTTGCACTGGGGCGAAGGTCGGCACCCACGCGATCTGCCGGTCTCGCATCATCGCAAGCTGATCCTCGCGCACTGCGATTCCGGGCACAGGTACGCGATGCCGGGCAAGGAGCAGTCGCCGCAATCCTTGCAGCGGAACAGAGCCGCCTTGCTACGGTGCTCAAAAAACCGCAGCGGCACGGCCCTTGCAACGGGTCCTGCGCTTGGGCGCAGACGCTTGCGCCCCTTCGGGCAAACGCCTTGTTCAGGCTAAAGATCGTTTCGCGCGACCACTTGGAGAATTGAGAAAGGGCAGTGACGTGCTTTGAATGATGGCGCGGTCTGGCGGTCACCCGTTGAGGATCTGCAAGCCCCGTGGCCACCAGGAATTGCGTCGGGTCGGCGGATTTTTGGCGCAGCGATTGCATGGGCTGAGAAACACGGCCTCACGTGGAGGGCACCCCATAGCCGATTTGCGGATGGGATGACCGCGAACTTCCGGGGCTGTCTGTCCAAAGCGCGACAAGACAGGGCGCCGCGGCTGAAATCGCTTGGCGCGATGCGAGGGCCGAAAGCTTCGCGGGCCGCCGGCAAACGCAGAATCGCCAGCCAGCCGTGGATTGACAGCTGCTGTCACAATCGGCGAACGTCAGTGCTAGGCGAGCGCTAGCTCGCACAAGGAGCGGCGATGCGGCCACCGGCGCACAGTTTAGCGCTGACACAGGTCACGGAGTGGGAGGATGGCACCATGCGCGCCGTCGAAGATGCGCTTGCCGTCGAGGAGCCACTGGAGATTCGCGTGAACGGCGCGCCTGTGACCGTAACCATGCGCACCCCGGGGCACGATCTGGAACTGGCCGCCGGCTTCCTGCTCACTGAGGGCATCATCGAAAGCGCCAGCGAGATTGCCGGCCTGCGCGCGCCCGATTCCCGCGCGTCTGAGAAAAGGAACACGATCGAAGTGGAGCTGCTCACTCAGAATATTGAAGCCGAGAAGCAGCAACGCAACTTCTTTGCGGCCTCCGGCTGCGGCATCTGTGGCAGGGCGTCCATCGAGTCCGTGCGGCGGCGCGGACTCCGTGCTCCCAACCCGAACTTTCGCGTGCCGCCCGAGGTGCTGTACGGATTACCTGGGGCGATCCGCAGCGCGCAGGCGGTCTTTGAGCAGACGGGAGGGCTTCACGCAGCGGCTCTGTTCGATGCCGCGGGCGTTCTGTTGGCGCTCCGCGAAGACATTGGCCGGCACAACGCCGTGGACAAGGTCATCGGCTGGGCAACGCGCGAGAACAGGCTGCCGCTTTCAGAATCCATCCTCATGGTGAGCGGCCGGGGCGGCTTTGAGATTGTGCAAAAGGCGCTGGCCGCCGGTGTGCCGGTACTGGCGTCGGTCTCCGCGCCCTCCAGCCTGGCGGTGAAACTGGCGCGGGAGTTGGGGTTGACATTGATCGGTTTCCTGCGCGGGCAGCGGTTTGTGGTGTATGCGGGCGAGTCGCGATGCCTGCCGCAAGGGTGAGACGATAGAACTGCCGCCCAGATCTCCCCCACGAACCGAAAGAGATGCATTCCTCGGTAACGAAAAGTACGGCGGGCCGCATAGAAAGCTAACTCGCACTCTCAAATCGGTCACAGGAGGTCGTGAACGGTTATGTCGGTGACTGTGAATGGCGTCGCTCTCGAGTTTGCTCCGGGCGAGCGGCTCGTCGATCTGCTCAATCGCAGCGGTATCCAGCTTTCTCAGGTCTGTTATCACCCGCAACTCGGTCCCATCCAGACCTGCGACACCTGCATGGTGGAGGCTGACGGCAAGCTGGTGCGCGCCTGCGCGACGCAGGCCGTGGAGGCCATGCATGTGGAGACAGCGACGCCGCGGGCTGCGGCGGCGCAGCGCGAGGCCATGGACCGGATCCTGAGCCATCACATGCTCTACTGCACGGTCTGCGATAACAACAACGGCAATTGCACGGTCCACAACACCACCAAACTCCTCGGCGTTGAGCACCAGGAAATCCCCTTCACACCCAAGCCTTATGAAGTGGACATGAGCAATCCCTTCTATCGCTACGATCCGCAACAATGCATCCTGTGCGGGCGCTGCGTGGAGGCTTGCCAAAATCTGGAGGTCAACGAGACGCTCAGCATCCGCTGGGAAGATCCGCATCCGCGCGTGTTGTGGGATGGCGGCGTTCCGATTAACGAATCGAGCTGCGTCTCGTGCGGGCATTGCGTCACGGTATGCCCATGCAATGCGCTGATCGAAAAGTCGATGGTGGGCGAAGCCGGCTACTTTACTTCCCTGTCCGAGCGAACGCTGCACGGCATGATCGACATCGTGAAGAACGTGGAGCCGGAGGTGGGTTACGGCGGGATCATGAAGGTGTCGGAGGTCGAGTCGCAGATGCGCACATCGCGTATCGAGTCGCGCATCAAGCGCACCAAGACCGTGTGCACCTATTGCGGCGTGGGCTGCAGCTTCGATATCTGGACGCGGGACCGCCACATTCTGAAGGTGGAACCCGCGCATGGCGCCGCCAACGGCGTTTCCACATGCATCAAGGGCAAGTTCGGATGGGACTACGTGAATAGCCCTGACCGGTTGACCAAGCCGCTGATCAGAATCCGGGATGGAGAAGGCGAGCGGTTTCGAGAAGCGAGCTGGGATGAAGCGCTGGATCTGGTGGCGCGGCGTTTCGGCCAGATCAAGGTGGAATACGGACCCGATGCGCTGGCCTTCATCTCTTCGTCGAAGTGCAGCAACGAAGAGAGCTACCTGATGCAGAAATTGGCGCGTGCCGTCGTCGGCACCAACAACATGGATAACTGCTCGCGCTACTGCCAGGCGCCGGCGACCACCGGCCTGTTCCGCACCGTCGGCTATGGCGGCGATTCCGGATCGATCTCCGACCTCGAACAGGCGGAGCTGGTGATGATCGTCGGGAGCAATACCGCGGAGAGCCACCCCGTGCTGGCCACGCGCATCAAGCGCGCCCACAAGTTGCACGGGCAGAAGCTCATCGTCTCCGACTTGCGCAAAAACGAGATGGCGCAGCGCGCCGACATTCACCTGCATCCCCGCCCCGGTACGGACCTGATCTGGCTTTCGGCGGTGACCAAATACATCTTCGATCACGGCTTGGCGAAGCAGGCGTTCATCGATCAATGGGTCAACGGCGCCGCAGAATTTCGC
>JAKABE010000427.1 GCA_021801945.1 Acidobacteriota bacterium | reverse complement strand
AGCTGTAGATAAATGCATCCACAAACTCAAGCTTGCGTGGCAACTCGAATGGTCCCTCCCACCAATGGCGATGAAGCCCTCCCTGAACGGTATGCCCGAACACCATGAGGAGAATGGCGATGCCTTTGACGATGTCGACTGTCATGAGCCGCGTTTTCGTCGCGCTCTCCCGTATCATGACAGGCTGCATAGATCCTCCGTATGCTTTATAGAAAAGCCTAAAATCACTTCTCGTAATCCGAAGCCAGTTAGCCAGATGGCTCCTCAAGGCGAATGTTCAGCGGCCGCCATCTTTTACGGACTGGATCCAGGGACACTCGGAATCTCTGGCGATCGTGCGGCTAGCCGTTCCGTGCATGGAGATCATGAGCAAGCCGAAGGCCTAGCGCTACCGCTGGAAATGTGGAATTCGCCTGACCCGTGGTCGGAAAGACGCTGGAAGAAGCGATATAAAGGTTGCTCAAGCCGTGCACCTTCAGGTCGCAGTCGACGACGCTAGTGTACGGATCAGCGCCCATACGGGTGGTTCCATTCTGGTGATAACCATCGCAGGCTTGTTCGCGTACCCGCCCGACCAACTCGTGCTCAGAATAGCGGTATTCGAGTCGGCCAATCGCCGCCGCACGAAGGCCCTCATCAAGCACGCGATGGGCAGTGACAACACTGGCCACATCCTTGTCCGTAAAGCGGAAATCAATGAACGCGCGCGGCAGGCCAAAACGATCGGCTTCGCCACTCAGGCTGATACGGCTCTGCGGATTGGGCTCCTGCTCTCCATGATAGTGAAGCGCATATTTTCCTGCGGTGTTGCGCACCAGAAACCCCGGCTTCCGCGGCCTACTGAGCAGACGGTAGCGGAGTATGTTCGCCATGTCCCGCGCCCCCGCAGAAGCGCCGAGGATAGTGTTGCGCAGATGCGCGCCATAATGCCTGGGAGGCATGCCAATATGGGCCAAGCGAATTCCCTCTGGCAAAATCCTGCGGCCCGTTGGCGGAAAGGCTAGCGCTAGAAAGACGGCTGAAAGCACCCCACTGCGATGCCGGTAATCGTAAAACGGAGGATTATCCGGGAAGAAAGCAATGTTCATAATCTGGTTTTTGCGCTGTGCTTGGGCGCTCAACATAATGCGCCGACGAACGAAACTCCCCGTGGAATCCCTGAAAAAATCCAGATCGCCAATGGCCTCTGGGCGTTCAAAGAGAATATTGGCGATCTTGCCGGAGATATGGCCCATGTAGAAGCGTCCCAGCGGGCCATCTACGCCTCCGAACAAAGAGGGGTGCCGCCGTTGCACCGCAAGCAGCAGACGGGTCGTCTCTACTCCGCCCATAGCCAGAACGATGCGCCGTGCGCGAACTTTTGCGTGCCTGCCGGGAGTGGCTACGGCAAAACCTTCGACCTGGCCCAGGCTCGCATCGAATTCCAGATCTACCGCGGTGCTGTTCAGTGCCAGGGTGATCCGCCTCGACCGTTCGATCCTGTCGCGGTGAATCAATGCGACCCGCGACTCCGTTGCCCACCGTTCGAGGCCGCTCAGAGTCAGATCCTCGATTGCGGCCGGCAAGGACTCGGGAGAAAGTTCATGGGGACCATTCCCACACAGCAGGTAATCACAGGCTTTGGGGTACCAGGGCCGAAGATCGTCGTGAGTGATGGGCCAGCCGGAGTGGGACACCCAGGACCGCGGTTCCAGATCGATATCATCCAGCGCAACGCTACGCCCACCCCAGGTCCAGGACGTGCCCCCTAATGCCCGGCAAGTCGCAATTTCCATGGGTGCATGTGTACGTGCGTCGGCAAACAATGCCCTGGAATCCTCTTTGCGCTCCGGTTCCACCTCGCGTCCGCCGGACTCCAGCACAAGGACATCCTGACCCAAAGCATCCAGTTCCAATGCTATGGCCATGCCCACAGGACCCGAGCCAGCAATGCAGATATCCCAAGGCTCTCTTCGTTCCGGCAACCGATCGACGATCATGCTATCCCTGCGGCGAGCATCGACACGCCGCGATCAGCCAGATTTAAGTTGGTCCGAACCATCGCTTTGTCTTTCCACAACCCGTCAAATCTCAGAAAAAGTGGTCTTCATCCGACCGCACTGCGATCCTGAAGTGCGCATCTCCTTCATCGCACATAAGAGTAGGTACTGGAATCTCTACGCTGGAGACAAACGGGGCGAGAATGCTTCACGGATCAGATCGAGTTCGGCGGCAGTAAGGCGCGATCTGAGAACTGCGTCTACATTAGCGCGGATATGTTTTGGATTCATCATGGCAGGAGTCACAACGTGAATGCCTGGCGTGCCTAAAACTAGGTTAAGAATTACATCCGAGAGAGCAGGCCCGCTGAGATTGCTCAGCTTCTCCCGCAACTCCGTGGGTGCCGTGGCCGCAAATTCGGTCAGGAGCGGCCGGCACTTCTCGGCCCCACCAACGCCGCCGAAGGGATGGTTGGCCACTCCGGCCCATCCGCAGCTTACGATGGCCTCGCCCGCCCAGCGTGCCGAAAGGTCGAATAGGCTACAGGGAAACTGGGCTGCCATCAGCGGCCGCGGCTTCTGCCTCAATGCCGCTATGATGACTCCTGGCTCTGCGGAGATTCCAGCCACCCGTACTTTACCGGCAGTCACCAACTTTTCCAGCGCGAAGAACAATTCCTCTTGCTGTAAGGCGTTCTCCGGAGCATCGTGTAGAAAGAGCAGATCCACGTAA
Organism: Acidobacteriota bacterium; assembly: GCA_021801945.1. The sequence continues at coordinate 593 of JAKABE010000427.1, read as the reverse complement.
TCGGTCTTGAGCTTACGCAGGCTCTCATTCAGGCTTTGCTCCAGCACCGCCACTGTGAACTGATCTTGCATGAACTCTCCGCTGACGTGTTTGCGCACAGCTGATCGTGCCGAAGGCATGGCACCGAGCAACGCGCGCACCAGAGGTTTGGCCGCCTGCTTCCAAAGCGGCTGCCGGCGTGCAAGAATCCCGAACTTGGTGGAAATGATTGCGCGGTCTCGGCGGGTGCGCAGAAACTCCCCCAATAACGCCTCCGACTCGCCGTACCCGTAAGAACGCGCGGTGTCGTAAAAGGTGATTCCAGCAGCCCACGCCGTTGACAAAGCGCGCAGCGATTCGCTTCGTCCCGTGCGGCCCATGATGGCCGAGCAGCCAAAGCCAAGCACCGACGCAGACAGCCCTGTGTTTCCCAATGGACGGGTACGCATGAACACTCCTTTCGTTCAAGGTTGAGCAACAGGGCAATTACTGGTTTCGTCAACTTGACTTGGCCCCTTTTGATGGTCTGATCTGGCCCCACCTTGAAGGCGTGTGATTTGTCTTTCCGTGTTGGCCTTGGCGGAAGGAGCCCGTAGGGCGACTGGAGCCAAGGC
>JAKABE010000426.1 GCA_021801945.1 Acidobacteriota bacterium | reverse complement strand
ACAACCGTGCTCTGCTCCACAATGTGAGCATCGAATTCTACGGACCAGACGGCAAGCGCACCGACCGTATTGAAGGCGACGCATTCGAGTACGACCAGAAGACAGGTGTTGCCGTTACCTCTGGCCTTGTTTCGATGACCCTGGCGGGGCCTCTCAGTCCGCACGCGGCGCCGGGGTCGCTTTCCACAGCGAGACCGCACAACAAGCAGCGGGCTTCGGCCGGGCAAAATGCCACAGGGGGCAAGATCCACGTCCAAACCAGCGGATTGACCTTCAATGAAAAGACCGGCGTGGTCACCACTACCCAACTGGTGCATTTCTCCCTCAGCCAAGGCAGCGGCAGCGCCGTGGGAGCGCTCTACAACCCAAAGCAAGGTTACCTGGTGCTCGACCGCACCGTTCAGCTCACCACGCGGCGCAACGGTCAGACGGTGGTGATCCACGCTCGCCACGCAGAGTTTGAGCGCGATGCGCGCTTGTGCACGCTGCTCGCCGCCTCAGCCGATTCCAGCGATGGACAGGCGACGGCGGCCACCGCCAAGATCTTCTTCCGCGAGGACGGCTCGGCGATGCGTCTGGACGGGTCAGGCGGGTTCACGTTGACCACCGCGCACGGCGCCCACATGGCCGCGCTCTCCGGAACCATGGATTTCACGGAGCACAATCAACCCCGCGGCGGTTATCTTCAGGGCGGCGTCACGATGGATGCGGTGAGCCCAGGCCGTACGCTGCACGGGACCTCGCCCACCGCGCGCCTTGCATTCACCTCTCAGGGCGAGCTGCGCTCCGCGCAACTGGAGCGAGGCGTGGAGTTGCGCACCGAGGAACAGGAACAGCCAGTGGCGGGCGCCCCCGCCTCCGCACGGCAACTCGTGCGCCATACCTGGCGATCACCGGTCGCCGACATCGAATTCCGCGACGGCACCGGCGGGCGCATTGAGCCATCCTCCATTCGCGGCTCGGGAGGCGTGACCGTCACTACCCAAACCCGCACCGGAGACGAGCCGCCATCGTCCACAAGCCTTGCAGCCGATCAGGTCACCGGCGCATTTGGCGCGAATTCCACGCTCACCGCGCTCACAGGCGTGGGTCACGCCCGGATGGAGACAACCACGGCTACTGGAACCTGGCAGACGGCGACCGCCGACCGGCTGGTGGCGCATTTCGCGGCGGTGGAAGCGGCTCGATCCGGGAAGAGCCCGGCATCCCGCCCGGCTGGGCCAGAGCAGATGCAGTCGGCGCAACTCGATGGGCACGTCGTCCTCCTCGATCAGCCCACCGCCCGCCCTGGCGCCCAGCCCCAGACACCTATGCGGGCTACCGCCGGCCGCGCAGACTATGACGGCGCAGCCGCGCGGCTACACCTCACGCTCGCCCCCCGCGTCCAGGACGGAGATATACAGCTCTCGGCAACCACCATCGACATAGCGCAGGATTCCGGAGACGCATTCGCTCACGGAAACGTGAAAGCTACCTGGATCTCGACCGATGGCGGCGCAGCTAGCGGCACGCAGGGTGGAGCATTGTTGGATGGGCAGGGTCCGGCGCACGTTATCGCCTCCCAGGCCCAACTCGATCGGGCCAGGGACGAGGCCACATTCCGCGGTCATGTGCACCTATGGCGCCAGAACAACTCCGTTTCCGGCCCCCTGGTCGTCCTTGATGACCGCAATCAAACGCTGACCGCGACCAGCACGGATCCCGCCGATCCCGTACGGCTGGTGCTGGTAAGCACAGCCGGTCCCACGCGCCAGGAAGCGGGCCGACGGACCGGCCAGGGATCGAAAGCGAAGGAAACGGCGAAACCGGCCGCGCCTTCCGTGGTCCGCGTGCGGGGCGGCAGCCTCTGGTACTCCGGCGTTCAGCACAAGGTGGTGATGCGCGGCGGCGCTCTGGGCCAGGTCTTCGCCGAGATGACAGCGGCGACCTCCATCTCCAACGAAGTGGAGTTGCTGCTGGTCCCGTCTTCCAATCGCGCTACGGCCAGCAACGCCCAAACCCAGGTTGACCGCCTCACTGCCACCGGCCACGTGGCGCTTACTCTCCAGGACCGGCACGCTACCGGCCAGCGGCTGATCTATACCAACCGGACGGGCGATTACGTGCTGACCGGAACTCCGGCCGCTCCGCCGCGTATGACCGATCCCCAATACGGCAGCGTCACTGGCAAGGCTTTGATTTTCCATAGCCGCGATGATAGCGTCAGTATCGAAGGCGGCGGACGCGAGACCACCACGGAGACCTCCGCACCTAAGTAATCGCGGAAGTGCACGCCTGAGAGCTAAATGGAAACACTGATCGCCGAGGGAATCAGCAAAGCATACAAGGGACGGCAGGTCGTGCGCGGGGTCAACCTGAAGATCTCCCGTGGCGAGGTCGTGGGACTGTTGGGACCGAACGGCGCCGGCAAGACCACCAGCTTCTACATGATCGTGGGCCTGGTGGCGCCCGAGAGCGGTCATGTGCGCGTGGACGAGACCGACATCACGGAGCTGCCGATGTATTTACGTGCGCGCAGCTTTGGCATCAGCTACCTGCCCCAGGAGCCCTCGGTTTTCCGCAAGTTGACCGTGGAGGAGAATATCCTGGCCGTGCTGGAGGCGCAACCCCTTGACGTACGGGAACGCCGTGCCCGTACAGAGCGGCTCATCAACCACCTCAACCTGGGTCACATCCGATCCACGCGCGGCTTTGCCCTCTCGGGCGGCGAGCGCCGCCGTGTGGAGATTGCCCGCGCCCTTTGCATCCAACCCAATTTCATCCTCCTCGACGAGCCCTTCAGCGGCATCGACCCCATCGCCGTCCTGGAGTTGCAGAAGATTATCTTCAACCTGAAAGCCGAAGGCATTGGCGTCCTGATCACCGACCACAACGTACGCGAAACACTAAGCGTCACCGACCGAGCCTATATCATTGCTGAGGGGCGAATCTTCCGCGCCGGAACACCCCACGAACTGGGCAACGATGTGGAGGTGCGGCGCGTCTACCTGGGCGAGGGGTTCTCGCTGGGATGAAAGGTTTTGCACGGCCGCGTGCGCCGAAGGATATTGGGCCCCGGCTGTCAATTCTCTAAAAATAGACCGGGGCGGGCGCGCGAGGCATTGATACTGGAGTGGATCGTTGCCCAATCCGGGACGAGTGTCTCGAAGCGCGACATTTTTCTCGTGAGGGCATAGCCCTCACGATTACACTCACATTGAGTCCAACCGAGAATGAGTTCCATTTATGGCGCTGCTGCAACCCAAATTGAGCCTCAAAGTGGCGCAACGCCAGGTCCTCACACCGGGCCTGATGCAGATGGTCAGC
>JAKABE010000425.1 GCA_021801945.1 Acidobacteriota bacterium | reverse complement strand
CTCTCCGAGTGCCCCAGTTGTCACGAGAGGAAGTTGCCTCACCACGCCTGCCCCAAGTGCGGAGCGTACCGGGGACGTGCCGTTCTCGACGTCAAAGAAGCTGCAAAGTAGGTAAGCTGGGCGGCCATGCTCATCGACATCGCGCTTGACGCCGTCGGTTCTGACAAAGCGCCGGAGCCGGAGATTCGCGGAGCAGTTCTAGCCTGCCGTGCGCTGCCGGTACGGGTCCACCTGATTGGGCCGGAGCCGGACCTGCGCGATCTGCTTGACGAGCACCTCGAAAATGAGGACTTGCCGATCGTCATTCACCACGCATCCGAGCGCATCGGGATGGAAGAGAAGGCCGCCCAGGCGGTCCGCTCCAAGCGCGACAGCTCCATGCGCGTCGGCCTGAAGCTGGTGCGCGAGGGCAAGGTCGCCGGGTTTGTCACGGCCGGCAATACCGGCGCGGCCATGGCCACGGCCAAGATGGTGCTGGGCGCATTGCCTGGCGTGGACCGTCCCGCGCTTGCGACGCCGATGCCCACCTCGAAGGGCAATCCCTGCGTGCTGCTGGACGTAGGCGCCAACGTCGATTGCAAAGCCCATAACCTGGAGCAGTTCGCTGTAATGGGCGAGATGTATGCCCGCAGCGTCCTCAAGATTCACAAGCCGCGCGTGGGCCTGCTTTCCATTGGCGAGGAAGAGACCAAGGGCAACGAGCTTACCCGCGAGTCCTTTCCGCTGCTCAAGGCGCTGCCCATTCATTTCATCGGCAACGTCGAGGGGCGCGACATCTTCAACGGCAACGCGGATGTGATCGTCTGCGATGGCTTCGTCGGCAACGTAGCGCTCAAAACCAGCGAGGGTATCGGCCGCTTTGTCCGCGACGCGCTGCGCGAGTCGCTGACACGCACCGTCACGGCGCAGGTGGGTGCGCTGCTGTCGCGGCGAGCATTCAATGATTTCCGCCGCCGCCTGGACTACACCGAATATGGCGGCGCGCCCCTGTTGGGCGTCCGAGGCGTCTGCATCATCGGCCATGGTTCTTCCAACGACAACGCCATCTACAACGGCATCCGCGTTGCTTATGAGTTCGCGAAGGCCGGAACCAATGAGCGCATCGAGCGGGAGTTCGCCAGCCGGCCAAAGCGCAGCATCGCAAGCCACGAGGCCGGCCACGACTCGCCGGTACAGTAAACTTTTTCAACGATCGGTTGTTGCCGGGAACCATCTCCCTTATGTCAGCGAAGCCTTCACCGCCATCGAAGTTCGATGCGGCTCTCCTGAGTCTGCTGGCCTGCCCAGCCTGCGGGGCGGAATTGCGTCTGGAGGCGGACCACCTGGTCTGTGCCGGTTGCCGCCGTTCCTATCCGATTACGGAGGGGATTCCGGTTCTGATCGCCGGCCGGGCCGAGCTTGAGGAGTTGGACGGCTCAGACACTCCTCCTGCGTGACTTTGCATGAACATGCAGGAAAGCGGAAGAATGCTGTAAACGCATTGGGCCTCGGCCTGCGAATGCTGTGCGTTATCGTGGTGCTGCTCAAACATGATGGGCGGCCCGGACACGATAGGCCCAGGCAGGAGGCCATGGACGGTCACTTCCCGGTGGTGGCTCAATGCCGAGCTGCTTCGCAACCGTCTACTTCGCCGCGCGGGCGGAAAAGGCAATCGAAGTCAACCGCCGATGCTCTGTCCATGCCGTGATAGCCCACCGCCTGAATTTGCGCGGGAACGAAGCCGGCTTCGAACATATACTGCAACGCCTCATGGAAATGCCATTCCCCTTGATAGGTGTGAATCACCGGCAATTCCATTAAAATTCCCGCCGCGCGGGAAATTGTCAGCGTGGCGCCTTGCAGAACCTGCTTCTCATAGCCCTGGGTGTCGATCTTTAGCAGCAGCTTTGCGCCCGGCAGCGGTTCCGCAACCTGATCGAGGGTATAGATCGGTATCTCTTCCGTGTGATCGACGGCCATTCGATTGTCATGGAGTTCTGCTACGCTGCTCAATTCGAGGATGGAGTTGAATACGGAGAGTTTGGAGGCATGGAGAGTGGCCGTTCCCGATGCCGCACCCAGGCCGCAATGGTGGGCCTCCCAATTGCCATCGGCTGCCGCTTTCCTTGAAAGAATCTCGAATGCGGACTTCGTGGGTTCAAAGGAGACAATCCTGCCGCGATACCCGTCGGACCGCAGAGATACGCCAAACTGGCCGATGTTCGCCCCCACATCGATCACCGTGTCGATCTCCCGGCTTTCGATGAAATCCATCAGGTCTCGAACCCGCCGCCTTCCGACGTGAATGATTCCGAGACGCTTGTAGACAGCGCGTATGATGCGATTCACCTGGGAGCACTCCGTTTCACTCTATACTAATTCGGTCTGTGGCAGGCCGCGCGGCGCCTTGGCGGGCACGGGGGACGCCGGATACGCGAGGCTGCAGGGCGATGTGCTGTGCAAGGAATTCGATTGGCTGGATCATTACCGCCGCCGGTAGAACGGCAGAACGATCATCATGGCGAAGAAAATGGCCACAGCTATTGCCAGGGCGATCAGGCTATAGAGAAGCGTGAGGCTTGGCCCCTGGGAAGACTGGTCTTCGCTCGCGTCTTCGCATTCGGATCCATTAGGCTCTGCATCTGCGGAGCGGGGAGGCAGCACCTTCGGATCACTCATATTTCAGCGCCTCCACGGGATCGAGTTGGGCGGCACGGGTGGCCGGCACGGTGCCGAAGATAACGCCCACCAGGGTGGCCGCGCCCAAAGCAATAATGACCGACAGCGGTGAGATGGGTAAGGCGTAGTCGGTGAAGAAGCGGATGGAAAGCGGCAAGGTAAGTCCTACGACAGTACCGACAACTCCGCCTGTGAGCGAGATGATGATTGCCTCGGCAAGGAACTGGAGCTTGATCTCCCGGTAGGTGGCGCCAAGGGCCTTGCGAATGCCGATCTCACGGATGCGGGAGCGCACGTTGGCCAGCATGATGTTCATGATCCCTACGCCGCCTACCGCCAGAGTGACGGCGGCCACCAGCACCAGCACAGCGGTGAGCGCGTCGGCAATCTGCGCGGCCATTCTGATCAGCGCGGTGAGCGTTTGGACCCGGTAGACGGAGTTGGGCCGGTGACGCGACTGCACGATATTCTTGATCTGCAGCGCTGCTTCAGGGACCAGGTTCATGCTGGCCATCGAAAAGTAGATCTGGTTGACTCTTTCGGTGCCTGTGAAGTAGCGGGCCACCGAATAGGGAATCAGGATCGTCTGGTCGGCAAGCTCCGATTGTCCGAAGTCGTTCACGCTTTCCTTGAAGACGCCGACGATGGTGA
>JAKABE010000424.1 GCA_021801945.1 Acidobacteriota bacterium | reverse complement strand
AATGCGTCACGGTTCTGGTCCGGCGCCGGTGCCCAGTCCGGAACCGGCACGGCTACCTGTATCTGGCGTGGGGTCCGGACCTACGCCGGTGGGGGTGGGTCAATGACCGCGCATCACTCAACTTCGCGGGCAAGAGCACTCCCATTTGCGGCGTTAGCCTCACTCGGACTTTTAGTCGGACTGTTGGCTTCGTTTCCCGCGTTTGCGGCGAATCACACTGGCCACAACACTGCTTCGGCGTCGGCTGCAAGTGATCCGTTTGCAGCGTACGATACCGCCCTGAACAACACGGCATCAAGAACTCTCGAGATCGTTACGCAGTCGCAGCAACTACCGTCCGGAGGACAGAGTCCTTAGCGTCCGAATCCAGACTCAGGATCAAGGTCCGCGGTGATCCGTAACGATGGAAGCAAATTGGGGCCTGGATTGCAACGTGTCGAGCGCCTTCTTCCTGTTGTGAACCCGATCTTGCGCCAGGTTGGCATTCCCGCACAACTGGCTGCCGTTGTCCTGGTCGAAAGCGGAGGAAATCCGATCGCCCTCTCTCCGAAGGGCGCTCGCGGCCTATGGCAACTCATGCCTGACACCGCGCGGCGATATGGCCTAACCGTGAATGCTAAGACGGATCAACGACTGGACGTTTTGAAGTCGACGCGTGCGGCGGCTGAGTATCTCCGGGATCTCTACGCAGAGTTCCACGAATGGCCGTTGGCGCTGGCTGCCTACAACGCGGGAGACAAGGCCGTGCAACGGGCGATGGCGCTGACCGGAGGGACAGTGTTCTCAACGGCGGCGAGGGCGCTGCCTGTCGAAACGCAAAGCTATGTACCTGCCGTATTCCACGCTCTTGCCCGGTTTGGCAGTGGCACGCTAAAAGCGCCCACGAATGGGGCGCGCTTCTGGCAGGTTATGTACGCCACGGGGCAAAGATGAGGGACATGATAGGTTCCTGGTGAGATTGAACTATTAAGGACAGGACTTCAAGCTGGTGCTTCGTTCCGCCTTGCATCATGGAATTTCTATCGGTTACTGGAGAACGCCGTGGTCATGAAACCTACGCGTTACCGACCCTCAAGAGCAGTCCCGCCTACACAAAAACACAACAGGCAGTAGTCACTGTACTAAGGCAGCTACACAACTTTGGCGGAATTTGTCCGCTGCCAGCAGCCGCTCGCTATGTCGGGCGTCATGCAGATCGGCGATTATGAAGGGCAGTGCGGGCGCGCTTGACCTTCTCCAGAATGTCGGTTGCCTTGGCGGTCCAGATGAAGGGTTTGAGGTTGTCGTTGTGATGGTCGATGTATTCGAAGATCGCGGTGATCAGATCCTCGACACTGCGAAAGACTCCCCGGCGCAGGCGGTTTTCGGTCAGGTCGCGGAAGAAGCGCTCCACCATATTCAGCCATGAGCAGCCGGTAGGCGTGAAGTGCATGTGGAAGCGGGGATGACGCTCGAGCCAGCGCTCCACCCTGGCGTGTTTGTGGGTGGAGTAATTGTCTAGGATCATATGGATTTGCCGGTGAGCCGGCACTATATCATCGATGGCGCGCAGGAATTTCAGCCATTCCTGATGGCGGTGCCGGTCGTCGCACATGGAGACGATTTGGCCTTCGAGCGCATCGAGTGCGGCAAACAGCGTAGCCGTTCCGTTGCGCTTGTAATCATGGGTCATGGTGCCGCAGCGGCCCTTCTTCATTGGCAGGCCGGGCTGGGTACGATCCAGAGCCTGAATCTGGCTTTTTTCATCGGCGCACAGGACGATTGCGTGCTCGGGCGGGTTCAGATACAGGCCGACGATATCCTCCAGTTTCTCCTGGAACCGGGGATCGCGGCTCAACTTGAAGGTTCGTACCTGATGTGGCTTCAGTCCGTGAGCACGCCAGATACGGCGCACACTGGCTTCGCTGATGCCCGCCGCATGCGCCATGGTCCGCGTCGACCAGTGCGTGGCGTTTGCCGGCTTGTTGTGCAGTGTCATCTCCACCACTCGTTTTACTCGTCGGTCGGTGATGGTGGGGGTGCGGCCCGGCCGCGGCGCGTCCTTCTCCAGAGCCGCGATGCCGCCGGCGAAAAAGCGGTTCCGCCAGCGCGCCGCCTTCTCCGGCGTCATGCTCATCTGCCGGGCCGCCCGATGCTCCATGTCCCCGCTCTTGGGAGGTGGGAACCGCCGGCTGCCCCACTCCTCCAAAGCCCAACTCTGGACGAAAACGGGGCCCCGGGCCTCGCTGTTGGAACCCGGGATACCAGGAACCTCCACCCGATCCCTTCTCTCCAGTCCGCCTCGCCGCTGTTTCACCTGCTCCGCGATACGTGGAGGATCGCGCTCTCCCAACGGGCGTCGTCCGGCCCAATCCTGTCAATTCCCCTTTCCGCCGTCTGACCTTTCAACTCATTCATCTCCAAGCCCATCTTCCTCGACCGCCTCTGCGGGTAAATTTGTCCGATCCTGCTATCCTGATCGCGAAGTCGAGAGGGGGTGCCGCACTCTCCGTCTCGTGGCCGCTGTCCCCATGGGGAGCTTCTCATGCCGGAAGAAAGCGTGGACTCCGGTGGTCTTCGGGTCAGGGAAATGCACACGGCGTGGTGAAAACGCCGCAAAATGCGCCCTAACTCCTTTGCTCTCTAATTTTTGCCGGCAAATATATGCCCTTTCAAATATATACAGAGAGGCACACCCCTCAAGTTACTGAAAAAAGAATATTTACTCCCAGGGATTGGGGGGGGGTACCCCCGCAGGCGAGTGGCGCCGCCCCGTTGCATGATAAATTTTCAACGGATCGTTTCGATGGAGTAACCGATGCCACGCTTCGCAGCCAACCTCAGTTTGATGTACAACGAGCACACCTTTCTTGACCGTTTCGCCGCCGCCGCCATGGACGGCTTCACGGCCGTCGAGTTCCTCTTCCCCTACGACCATCCAGCCCACATTGTGGCTGACCGGCTGAAGCAGAACGGCCTGCGCCAGGTCCTCTTCAACGCCCCTCCCGGCGACTGGGCCGCCGGCGAACGCGGCATCGCTGCCCTGCCGGGCCGCGAGCAGGAGTTCCGCGACGGCTTTCTGCGCGCCATCGAATACGCCCACGCCCTCGAGTGCCCGCGTATCCACGCCATGGCCGGTCTCGCCCCCGCCGGCACCGATCGCGCCCGCCTGCGCGCAACCTATCTCGCCAACCTCGCCTGGGCCGCGGACCAAGCCCTGCCCGCCGGCATTCAAGTGCTCATCGAGCCCATCGCCCAACGCAACATCCCAGGCTTCTTCCTCAACCGTCAGGACGAAGGCCACGCCATCGCCGCCGAAGCCGGCAAGCCAAAT
>JAKABE010000423.1 GCA_021801945.1 Acidobacteriota bacterium | reverse complement strand
CGGCGAGGTGGACTATTACGTCAAGACGGGCACGGCTCTGATGGCCCGCCTCGATCGCGGGACTGCCAGAATCACCCCGCAACCCAATGTCCACGACGTCGTGTGGGGCTTGGGAGTCGAGCACTCTATGACCGACCTGGGCAACGTGATTGCTCGCCTGACCTACAACCAGGAGCACGACGGCGATCCACTCGCCCTGGCGGGAACGACCGACAAGAAACTCATGCTCGATGTCCGGGTGATGTTCTAAGGAGAAAAATACATGCGCAGTCTGATTGGTTTCACCGCAACTGTTTTGCTGGCCATGCCGGTCTTCGCAGGCGCACAGAGCAACGTGACCCTGCCGCAGGACAAGGGTCCAGCCAAAATCAACGTTTCGAGTTATCCACCCGAGCAGCAGAAGGCCTACAAGCTATTCGAGAGCAAGTGCTCCAAGTGCCACACGATCGCGCGGCCGATCAACACCACGATGAGCAAACAGGAGTGGGAGATGTATGTGAAGCGCATGATGCACAAGCCCAACTCCGGCATCAGCAGCAGCCAGGGCAAGGAGATCTTCGACTTCCTGGCCTACGACCAGCAGGAGCGCAAAGACAAGAATCCTTCCGCGTTCTACAAAATGCTCTCCGACGACGAGATTGCAAAGCTGAAAGCCCAACAGCAGTAAGCGCGCGCTTGGCGTTCCGCGGGGGAGCGCCGTCTTCTCCGGCGCGGAATACAGGCCCCGCGCCGGGAGCTCTTCCCCAGCCTGAGCGCGACCAACCCAGCGCCCCGCGGGCATGCGCACCATGGATTTGCATGAGCTACAGCGTCACCATTCCGGATCCCGAGTACTTCGACAGGAACATTCCCTGCCAGAACGCCTGCCCCATTCATACCGAGTGCGGGCGCTATGTCCAGTCCATCGGAATCTCACGCGACGAGGAAGCCTATCTCATCGCCCGCGCTCCCAATCCTTTCGCTTATGTGCTGGGCCGCATCTGCGCCCATCCCTGCGAAGACAACTGCCGGCGCGGCAAGATCGACGAGCCGGTGGCCATCTGCGCTCTCAAGCGATTCGCTACCGACCGCCACAACCTTGGCCTCGGACACGATCCCTCCCGGCGCATCCTGGCCCCCGCCCACCGCCGCGAGAAGCGCGTTGCCGTCATCGGCGCCGGGGTGTGCGGACTTACCTGTGCCCACGATCTGGCCCTGCTCGGCTACAGCGTTGAAGTCTTTGAATCGGCGCCCGTTCCCGGAGGCATGCTTTTTCTGGGCATTCCTCAATTCCGCCTGCCCCGCGAAATCATCAAGATGGAGATCGACCACATTCTCGGCATGGGTGTTACGCTGCACACGCGCGTCACCGTGGGCCGCGATATCTCCTTTGCCGAGCTGCGCTCCAAATTCGATGCGGTCCTGGTCGCTACCGGGCTGAACAAAGGCCGCGAGTTGAATATTCCGGGCGCGCACCTGGACGGTGTCTACAACGGCATCGACTTCCTCGTCAATGTCAACCTCGGCTATGAAATCAAGCTGGGGCGCCGTGTTGTCGTGGTAGGCGGAGGCAACGTCGCCATCGACGTGGCCCGCGCCGCGGTTCGCCTGGTACAGGAGGCCGCTGAGTTCCCCGACGGCGAAGAGGAAAAGAGCTTGCAGCCGGCGCTGGACGCCGCCCGCATGGCTCTCCGCTCCGGCGCCGAGCAGGTCAATATGGTCAGCCTCGAATCCCGTGCCCAAATGCCTGCCTGGAAAGGCGAAGTTGACGAGGCCGAGCACGAGGGAATCGTGGTGGACAACGGCTGGGGCCCCAAGGAGATCGTCGGCGTGGACGGAGTGGTCACCGGGCTTAAGGTTCGGCGTTGCATCTCCGTCTTCGATGAGAATGGCCGCTTCAATCCCGCCTTCAGCGACGAAGAAAAGATCATTCCCTGCGAGAGCATTATCCTGGCCATCGGCCAGCAGGCCGACCTTTCCTTCCTCGACAACGAGGATGGCGTCAAGGCCACGCCCCGCGGCATTCTCCAGATCGACGAGAACCTCAGCACTACCGCCCCCGGCGTATTCGCCGGCGGCGATGTCGCCTTTGGCCCCCGCATCCTGGTTGAAGCCGTGGCGAACGGCCATCGCTGCGCGCGTTCCATTCACCTCTACCTGAACGGCAAAAGCGCGAAGACCATGGCGCGCCGTTTCAGGATCATGCCGGACTGGAAGATGCCCAGCGGCTATCTCTCCACGCCACGCCAGACCATGCCGACCCTGGCCGCCAACCGCCGAATCGGCATCGCCGAAGTGGAACTCGGTTTCAGCGACGAGCAGGGCCGGGCCGAGGCGAGGCGCTGCCTCAACTGCCAGGTCAACACCATCTTCGACGGTTCCAAGTGCATCCTGTGCGCCGGCTGCGTCGACGTTTGCCCGGAAAGCTGCCTGCGCCTGGTCGACCTGGTGCAGGTCAGCGGCGACGCGCGTTACGACGCGCTCATCCAGGCGCGCTATGGCGTTCCGGCCGAGCAGCTCCAGGCCGGACAGGCGGGCGCCATCATCAAGAACGAACAAAAATGCATTCGCTGCGCGCTTTGCGCCCAGCGCTGCCCAACCGGCGCCATCACCATGGAAAGCCTGGAACGGCAAGAGCAGGAAATCTTCGATCAGGGAGGCCGGTCATGAATCGTCGCAGTTTTTTAGGATGGGGGGGCGCTGGTTTTGCGGCGCTGTGCTCCGGGGTTGCCGTCAGCTTTGGCGCGGTGCTCCGCTTCCTCGTCCCGGATGTCTTCTACGAACCGCCACAAACCTTCAAGATTGGAAAGCCGGCGGACTTTCCTTACGGTTCTCCCACTTTCCTGGCCGACGAGAAGATCTACGTCTTTCGCGATCGCGAGAACGGATTTTCGGTGGCCAGCGCCGTCTGCACGCATCTGGGCTGCACGGTCAACCACTTCCAGAGCGACGACCGTTTCCATTGCCCCTGCCACGGCAGCGTCTTTGCCGCCAACGGAGCGGTCGTACATGGCCCCGCGCCCAAGCCGCTGCCCTGGTTTGAAGTCACTCTTGCTCGCGACGGACAGCTCAATGTCGACAAAGACAAGGTTGTTCCCTCCTCGTACCACTTGATGGTGTAGCCATGAAACTGCTCAGGGAATTCTGGAGCTCGATCGTCCGCCGTGATCCCTTGTCCACCGACAAGGGCAAATCCGAACTCGTCTTTCTCAACGTCTGGCTGCACATTCATCCGGCCAAGGTCAAGAAGGAGCATCTCCGCTTCCGCCACACCTTCTATCTCGGTTTCATTACCTTTTTCTTATTTATCGTTCTGGTTACCACCGGGATCGCGCTGATG
>JAKABE010000422.1 GCA_021801945.1 Acidobacteriota bacterium | reverse complement strand
GGATCTAGCCGTCAAAGCCATCCGCGACTCGCGCATCATCAACACCGGCCAGGTTTGCAACTGCGCGGAGCGCGTCTATGTGCATGAGAAGATCGCGGACGAGTTCGTGGAGCGCATCACCCATGCCATGGAGGGGACCCGCTCCGGCGATCCGTTTGAAGACGGCGTGGAGATGGGTCCGCTGGTCAACCGCGATCAACTGGAGCGCGTGCAGGCCGCGGTGGACCAGGCAGTCAAGGACGGCGCCACGCTGCGCCTGGGCGGGGAACCGGACCGGCGCGGCCGCGGCTACTACTACAAGCCCACCGTGCTCACCGGCTGCCGCCAGCAAACCGACATCCTGCGCAAGGAGATCTTCGGTCCGGTGTTGCCGGTGGCCACCTTCTCCAACCTCGATGAGGCGCTGGAATTGGCCAACGACTGTGACTACGGGCTTACCTCGTCAATCTACACGCAGAACCTGGACGTGGCGATGCGCGCTGCCAACGAGCTGAAGTTCGGGGAAACCTATGTGAACCGCGAAAACTTTGAAGCCATGCAGGGCTTCCACGCCGGATGGCGCAAATCCGGCATCGGCGGCGCAGATGGCAAGCATGGGTTGGAGGAGTTCCTTCAGACCCACGTTGTTTACATGAACTACGATACGCAGAAGAAATAGGTGCCGGCTTTTGAAACAGCCGGGCAGCCGCACCGCGCCACAAAATCTCCGCCTCGCCATTGAGGGCCAGCTTCAGGCGCTTCGGCCAGAGGGCACAGATCCTTCTGACTCGGTGCATCCTCTTGCGGCTCTCGACCGGTCCACCTGCCTCTCCGATCGAGCCGACTATCCGACGATTGCCCGTGCGAAGCGAATCCACCACTGCGGTCCGGTCTGCGAAACGTAGATCACAAGCACCTGCATCGCCAGGAAAGCGGGCAGCGCGATGCGGTAGACCTTGTGGATGCGGCGGTTCACCAACCGATCGCGGAGAAGGCCGAGTGCGACCATGGCATCTACGCCCAGGTAGCCCAGGCCATGGCTGCGAATGAAGGGACTGAAACGGGCAAAAGCGGCAATGAGCAGCGCGCAAGTGGCGAGAAAGATAAGCCGTCGATGCAGTTCGGGTTTCTTGCGCCAAACCACGGCCAGGACAAAGCAGGTGCCGAAGGCAATCATGTCGTAAAACGGCACAATGAAGAATGCGTACCTGCCGGGCTCGTGGAGCGTGTAGGTCTCAAAATGGACCATCACGATGGCAGTGGCCCAGCCCAGTGGGACCATGACCGTGCCGAGTGCGGCGCCGAACCAGCCCATGAGGCGATGCAGCTTGACGTTCCGTGTTCGCACCAGCGCAGACTGGAAGATGACAAAGAGGATCCAGCCGGAAAACGCCGCACCGTGAAACCAGAGAATGCGCGGGCGTGGCACGACGGGATGGACCAGGCTCTCGCCTACGGTGTGGCCGAAGCCCCAGACCACAACCACCGCAGCCAGCACTGACATGGCAAGGTAGAAGTAACGGTCGAGAAGGCTGTTGCGTCCGGTGAAAACCGCGGAGCGATACGGGACGGCTCGAGATAGAGAACCCACGGCCAGAGACTCGCTTTCTTGTATGCAATCGGAAATTCCGCTTGTCTAAGCAGGGGGGAGATTGCCAGAGACTAGCACGAAAGCGATTCGAGGCTCAACAGAAATGTGAGAGCGGCCAACGGTTCAGTGGATCCCGTGCCAGCGCAAGTGGCGATGGGCGACGAAGCGTCCCAGGAGCCAGCCTGCGGCGCTGCCTATCAGAACGTCGGAGGGGAAGTGCTCTCCGCCCATTACGGAAGCGTGTCAACCCGCGGGCAAAGAACTTGAGCAGATCCAGATAGAGCTCGGGCATCGTTCGATTCAGACTACGGAGCGCTATCCGGAAAGCAAACAACGTATCCGGTGCGCGGTGAATGACCGCATCGGGATCGAGCCAGATCCCTAACAGATTGTGACAACAGTGTTCTGCGCCGCGGAGAATCAGATCAAGCCCTATCGAGTGTGGAAGTGCTTCCGCTCGACATCGTCCTTGATTGTGCACAGGGCCTGGTTCCACACGACGTCGTGTACGAACTCGGGAAACAATAATCTGGCGGCTTTCCACATCATCCGACTCGCGAAGCCCTTGCCTTTCTTGTAGTCGAACGCCGCGTAAATGGAGAGCCTGCGGTTTCCGTCCGTGGTCGGTGCGACGTTGAAAATGAGTTTCCCGTGGTCTACAAGCCCCTCGTCGGCCTGATAGAGCAAGGTCTCGAAGTGAACTCTGTTGGTCAGCCGCAGTTCCGCGGCCAACTGCACGAACGGTACCCTATATCGAATCACCGATCCCACTTGGTTGGGCGTCCCCTGGATCTGCTGCATGTCAATCAATCGCAGCTTCAGATACCCCGCACTGGAATGACCGAACTTGGCGAGTTCCTCCAGGATCTCCTCCTCGGAACCGCGGATCTTGATCCAGTACATCCGTTCAAAGTCAGGCGATTGGTCAAGTTCCATTTTCAGGCTGGACGCAAGTTCCTGCTTGAGCGCTTCGCGCTTCTCCTTCAGCACGACGGTCGGATAGCGTCCGTATTCGCCCCAATGCACGCCGAAAAGCGCTTCGGAGGCCACGTTTCTCAAAGTGACCGCCGCGCCGGCGAGAACGGATCGCAGCACGCCGTAGCCGCACATCTCGCGGAACACTTCCCGATAGTCGGCCGTGCCGCTGGCGATCTTCCATAGCACAACGCTCAAAGGCCGGCTCCGCTCATCACGCATCTTGTACTCGGTGGCAAACGCCTGATACACGATGCGGCTTAACACGGGCATGGTGAACGCTCCCCGGCTCACGGCAAATACCATCCGTCCGAAGCGATTGTCAGCCACAAGCCATTTGACAGTCTTCCCATATCCGCGGGCGAGAGCCTGCTTATCGATTCCCTCATGGAGCACGGCCTCCGCCAGTTGGCTCGCCGTCTCGTGAGCTGAGTAGAGACCGTCCTTGTTCAATCGTGACCCGACTGCGTCACCGATGATGGCAAACCGGTCGCCGAACGGAAATGCGGCAGTGGCCACGATCATTCTGGGAGCACAAGCGCAGGCGAGGGGAGCTGCCGCGATGCCTGGCAAGATGCTGTCAATCTGCGGAAGCTTCAGAAAATCGCGGATGATTTGCCGGCTGTCTCTTGGCAAGACCGCCTCGTCTATGCACTTGCCGATCAGGGCGACGGTTAAGAATCTGCCCTTGGGAATAAGCGCAGTATGCTCCAGGACGAGTTGCTTTGAGCCGTACTCGATGAAGTAGATCTCCCGATTCATGTTGCGTTCGAGAAAC
>JAKABE010000421.1 GCA_021801945.1 Acidobacteriota bacterium | reverse complement strand
CGAAGAGGGTCATGGCAAGATTTGGCGCATTTTGTTTTCCGGGAACCGGACATCTTAATCCCATGACCGCGCTGGCTCATTCTCTGCAGATGAGAGGCCATGAGGTTGTCCTCTTCGGGATTGCCGATACCGAGGCGCGCGTGCGCGCGGCGGGGATCGAGTTTCAGCGCATCGGCGCCGAAGACTTCCCGCCCGGCTCCCTCGCCCGGCTGGACGAGCGGATGGCCCGGCTGAATGGGCTTGCGGCGCTTCGATTCACGCTCCAGCGGGTGAGGGATTCGGTGCGCATGGTTCTGCGCGATGGACCGCCGGCAGTGCGCGCGGCCGGCGTCGATGCCCTATTGGTGGATGAGGCCGACTTTGCCGGAAACGTGGCGGACTATCTGGGCCTGCCGTGGATCTCGATTGCCCTGCTGCCTCCCTTCATTCATGACGACCGCTTTCCGCCGTTCTGGTTCGGCTGGGCCGCAGGAGAGGATCCGCTGAGTCGGTTGAGGAACCGGCTGGCCATCCAACTGCTCTTGCGGATGGCGTCACCCATCTTCAAGGAGGTGAACCGGCAGCGGAGAGCCTGGGGCTTGAAGCCCCACCAGCGTCCCGAAGATGCGCTGTCCCCGATTGCGGAGATTACCCAGTTGCCGGAAGCACTGGAGTTTCCCGTGGCGGGCGCCCGGCCGGCGCGGCTGTTTTACACCGGGCCTTTCGTGCAGCCCCGGCAGCGGCCGGCAATCGACTTCCCCTGGGACCAGCTCGATGGCCGCCCATTGATCTACGCCTCGCTGGGAACCTTCCAGAACGGATTTGACGCCATCTTCAGAACCATCGCGAAGGCCTGCGCTGGACTCGATGCCCAGTTGTTGATCTCGCTCGGCGGAGGGCTCTATCCGGAGCAACTGGGCAAACTTGCGGGCTCGCCGCTGGTGGTGCGGTTTGCTCCCCAATTGGAGATTCTGAAGCGGGCCGCGCTGGTGATCACGCATGCAGGCATCAATACCGTCCTGGAATCTCTCTCGGAGGGAGTTCCGCTGGTCGCGGTGCCGCTCGGCAACGATCAGCCCGGCGTGGCCGCGCGGCTCAAAGCCCGGGGGGCCGGAGTGGTGGTTTCACGGCATCGGCTCAAACCGGCCCGGCTGCGTCAAGCGGTCCAACTCGTCCTTGAGGACGGCCAGTACCGCGACGCGGCACGGAAGCTGCAGCGAGCGATCCGGGAGATAGACGGTCTGGGCCGCGCGGCAGATCTCATCGTTCAGGTTCTCGATCTTCGTCCGGCAATAGGGACTAGAATCTAAATAGTTCTCCGGAACAGACTTTTTGGAGTCTGGACGGTCTAAGTCTACGAGTGTTCCGGGAAGAGGAGTCCGCTGCGTCGACCGGTCCAGGCCCCCTGATGTAAAGTATTCAGTAGCAGAAACTTTTCGATAGACACGACTCCTTCTGCCGAATACACTGACACTCAGCTCCCCGAAAGATCACGCTTTTCAGAGCAATCTCCCATCGCATGGCGTCACAACAGTTGTTATCACTATCTGCCTGGAATCATGTCGGCCGCAGGCGTCTCAGGACACTGACGAGGTGCTATGGCACGTGGATGGGGATCGACGCTGGCGGCCTGGGAGCTTCTCGCCTTTGGGTGCGCCTGGATTGCAGTGACGCGCCTTTTC
Source organism: Acidobacteriota bacterium (assembly GCA_021801945.1). The sequence goes on along the minus strand of JAKABE010000421.1, from coordinate 1,673 downwards.
CCATTGGACGGGCTGCTGGAGGGGCTGCGGCATGACTTGCCCGATTCTTGAAGTGCGCGATTTGTACAAAAGCTATGACGAAGGACGAATCGAGGCCCTGCGCGGTGTCGACCTCTCCATCGACGCTGGCGAATTTGTGGCCATCAGTGGGCATAGCGGCAGCGGCAAGTCGACCCTTCTTCATCTGCTGGGCGGGCTCGACACTCCCACGAGAGGAAGTGTGCTGTTCCGCGGCGCGCTGCTGGGCTCATCCATCAATCTCGACCGTTACCGCTGCGATCACGTCGGATTCATCTTTCAGGCTTTTCACCTGCTGCCCACGCTGTGTGCGATTGAAAACGTCCAGACGCCCATGCTGGCGGCGAAAGACCGCAGCGGCAATCGTGGACAACGGGCCGCGGCTCTGCTGTGCGAAATGGGCTTGGAGAATCGCATGAGACAGCACCCCAATGAGCTCTCGGCGGGGGAGCGGCAACGGGTCGCCATCGCTCGGGCGCTGGCCAACAACCCGTCGATTCTTTTGGCCGATGAACCCACCGGGAATCTCGACAGCGCTAACTCCGCGCGTATCATGGATATCCTGATCGGAATTCAGAGGGCCCATGGCATGACGCTGATTGTGGTGACGCACGAGCAAGAGATTGCGGACTCGGCGCCGCGCCACATTCGCATTCACGACGGAAGGATCGCGGCATGAGGCTGGTCTCCGTTTTGCCCATTATGGCGCTCTCGATTGCTGCCCTGGCGCACGCGGCCGATGTGCAGACGGTGCTTGCTTCCGTGCGGCATCGGGCGGAGACGTCAGACTATCGGGCCAGCGGTCAACTGGTCCGGGTCGAGTCCAACGGCAATCGAATCCGCTATGCGGTCAGCGTCAAGGGGCTGTGGTTTGCAGGCGCTTTGCACATGCTGGTCGATCTGGTTCCGCCCAACGGCGCTGCCGCGGAAGGGCCGCCGGTTGGACACATCCGGCTTCTCCTGGAGATGCGTTCCGACGGTCGCGGTACGATCCGGGTCTTCCGGCCACACGAGGACGCACCCGCGCTGCTGCCTTTCGACAAATGGAGCGAGAGCCTTTGGGGCGGCGCATTCAGCTATGAAGACCTGCTCGAGTCGCAGTATTTCTGGTCCGGCCAGACGATTCTCAGGGACGCCGATTTCGCATCACACCATTGCTATGTACTGAAGAGCACGCCGGGACCATCGGATCGCACCCATTATTCTGAGGTTGAAACCTGGCTCGACCGCTCCATCGACTATCCCGTTTATGCCGAGAAGGTGATGAAGCAGGGCGGGACGGTGAAGGACTTCACCTATTACGGTTTGCGCCAGTCCAGCGGAGTCTGGTCAGCCACCCAGGTAGAAGCGAAGATTCGCGGTCGCGCCGGATCCACTCTTTTGATCATCAGGCGAGGAAGCGCCAAAGCCAAGCTCAACGCCCGGGAGTTCAGTTTTGCGCAGATCAGCCATTTCGAGGATCGTCCATGAGTCTTACACTCTTGTTCCTGTGTTTGGTCGCGGCGCTGTTCGCGGCGGGATTCCTTTATCAGTCGATTGGCTCCAGTTGGGACAGGCGTCGGTTCACGGGCCCCGGCCGCTGGGTGGAGATTGATCGCAGGCACAAGCTCTATGTGGTGGAGAAGGGAACCGGCGGACCGGCAGTAGTCTTCGAG
>JAKABE010000420.1 GCA_021801945.1 Acidobacteriota bacterium | reverse complement strand
TGGAACAAGCTGGCCTTCTTCGCCACCACGGTGGGGACTCAGATGGCCGGTCAGGTTCCCATCATCGGCCACCCTCTGATGATCTTTCTGCGCGGCGGTCCGCAGGTAACCGGAGCCACGCTGACCCGGTTCTTCGGTTTCCATGTGGCGGTTCTGCCCGGCTTGGTGGTGGTGCTGATCTCCATGCACCTGTTCTTTGTGCAGCGCCAGGGGATGAGCGTACCGCCCAAAGTGGAAGCACAGTGGATCGAAAATCCCTCCCTGCGCCGGGAGATGAAGTTCTTTCCCAACTTCCTGATGCGGGAGTTGATGGCCTGGTATGCGGCCATCGGCTGCCTGGGCGCGCTGGCGGCGCTGTTTCCGTGGAACCTGGGCGTCAAGGCGGATCCGTTTGCATCCGCTCCGGCGGGCATCAAGCCCGAGTGGTACTTCATGTTCGTTTACCAGTCGCTCAAGTTCATCCCCGCCAAAATGTGGATCTTCGACGGAGAGGTGGTGGGCATCCTGACCTTCGCTTTGATCGCCCTGTGCTGGATGTTCCTGCCTTTCTTTGAGAGTGACCGGTTGCAGCGCGCGAAATCGTGGGTCACCGGTCTCGGCATCTTCGCTGTTGTTTACATCATCGGTATGTCTGCTTATGGCTACCTTGCGAGAGGCCCCCTTGCGAAATAGACTGCGCCAATTCTTTGCTGTCCGCTCTCTCTGGCTGGCGGTCCTGCTCGTGCTTGCGGCGTGCGTGGGATATGGGCAAGCCACGAACACCTGCCTGGATTGCCACTCTTCTTTGCCGGCTCCTTTTGGAGTCACCAAGGCGACGTTCAGCCAGGATATTCACGAACAGGTAGGTCTGACCTGCGCCAGTTGCCACGGCGGAGATGCAACCAGCCTCGATCCGACGAAGGCCATGAGCCCCAAAGCGGGGTGGAAGGGACATATCAGCCGCAGCCAGGCGCCGCAGCTATGCGGCTCCTGCCATTCCAATCCGGCCTTTATGCGCCAGTACAACCCGCGCCTGCAAACCGACCAACTGGCCCAGTACCACACCAGCATGCACGGCAAGCGGCTGGCCGCCGGAGATACCAAGGCCGCGGTGTGCACGGATTGTCACAGCGTGCACAATATAAGGCCGCCCAACGATCCCCGTTCTACGGTGTATCCCCTGAACGTGGCCAAGACCTGCTCGCGCTGCCACTCTGACGCGGCCTACATGAGGTCCTACGGGATTCCGACGAATCAATACGCCCAGTACATCACCAGCGTGCACTATCAGGACATGGTGAAGAATGGCGACCTGAGTGCGCCCACCTGCACAACCTGCCATGGCGATCACGGCGCCACCCCGCCGGGAGTGGACAAGGTGCAGAATGTGTGCGCCACCTGCCATGCCTTCCAGGCCCAGATGTACGCGAAGAGCACGCACTTCAAAGCCTTCCAGCAGGCCAACCTTCCCGGCTGCGTGGTTTGCCACAGCAATCACGGCATTCACCCGCCATCCGACGCCATGCTAGGGACCGGCTCCAGCGGCGTCTGCATGAGCTGCCACGCACGCGGCGACACGTGCGACCGGGATCGAGCAGCCATTCTTGCCAGTCTCACGCGACTGAACGACGCTATCAACCAGGCCGATCAAGCCCTCCATCTTGCCGAGGCATCGGGCATGGAAGTCAGCTCGGCCCTCCTCAACCAGAATCAGGCGCGCGATGCGCTCACCAAGGCACGCGTTGCCATCCATTCGTTCCAGCCCCAACTCGTAGATGTGGATGTTCAATCCGGGATGAAGATTGCCCAAGCGGACCTGAAAGTGGGTCAGGGCGCGATGGTGGAACGTAATCATCGGCGCATTGGCCTCGGTATCACTCTCATTGCCATCGCCTTCATGCTGGTGGGGCTGTGGATGTACATCAAGACGATCGGATAGAGGGCTGGGGCATCGCGCCTTATGCCGAGAATTTGGTCTCTACCGGGAAGCGGGCGCAAACCGCTGCCTGGCGGAGTACCTTTTGCAACAGCCGCGCTGGTCTGTAGAGCGCATCAAAGGCGGCATCCAGTTCACGGTTGCATTTCTGCACCTGCGCGGCTATCATCTTCGTATGGTGAATAGGACTTGTTGTCGCTTCTGTATGCCGCTCATGCGTGCACAGGCGACCTGGGTCTGAAAGCCGAATCGTAAATCCACGGTTTCTTGAATGCCCGCGATAGAGCCCACGCCATCGCGGGTTTTCTATTGCGCGAAAAGGGAAAAATGACGGAAGCACTTCCCCAAAAAGAGACAAAAACGCAACGGGCTGAGCGCCTGAAGTGTGAAAAGAACCCATGGCAGGCCTTTGATGAGGTGCGCGCCTTCGCGCGCCAGGGCCGGTCGAGCGTGACACCGGAGTGGGCTTCGTCCTACTTCAAGTGGTGGGGCGTTTACACGCAAGGCGACGGTGCGGGCGCCACGGGCGGTAAGGGCGGCGAGGGCCTGGCCACCGAGTACTTCATGATGCGCATCGGCATCCCCAGTGGTGTTTTGACGGCGCAGCAGTTGCGCACCATCGGCGGCCTCGCGCGCAAGTACGGGCGCAATCTGGCCGATATTACTGTGCGGCAGGCCATCCAGCTTCATTGGCTCACCATCGAATCGCTGCCCGAAGTGGTGGATGCGCTGGCGGCCGTGGACCTGTCGCCCAAGGCGGCCTGCGGCGACGATGTGCGCAACGTAACCGGCTGCCCGCTGGCCGGCGTTGCGGCAGACGAGGTATTCGACGCGTTGCCGATCGCGCAAGAGATCCGCCATGCGCTGCGCGAGGATGCCGGCTTCTATAACCTGCCGCGCAAGTTCAAGTTTTGCGTCACCGGCTGCCCTTCGTGGTGCTGCTATCCGGAGATCAACGACGTGGCGCTCACACCGGCCGTACGCGACGGCGTGGCGGGCTTCTCGTTGCGCGTGGGCGGTGGCCTCTCCAAGGAGCCGCATCTCGCCGTGCGGCTGGATGCGTTTGTGCGGTTGGAGCAAGCGGTCAGCGTAGCCCGCGCCGCCACGGAGATCTTCCGCGATCAGCAAGTGTTGCGCGAGAGCCGCGACCGCGCGCGCATGAAGTATCTGTTTCTGCGCGAGGGGTGGACGGCGGAGCGGTTCCTCGACGAGTTGCATGCGCGCATCGGCTTTAGGCTTGATCCCGCGGTTCCCGAAGAGGTGCCGGACGAGAGTTTACGCGATCACACGGGCATTCATCCCCAGCGGCAGCCGGGGCTGGCTTACGTTGGGGCCTCGGTGCTGCGCGGACGGATGACGGGCGAGCAGTTGGAAGCCGCAACGGAGCTGGCGGAGCGCTTCGGGAGCGGTTCGCTGCGCCTTACCGTCTCGCAAAACCTCGTC
>JAKABE010000419.1 GCA_021801945.1 Acidobacteriota bacterium | reverse complement strand
TGCAGGGCAAGACGCTCGGACTGCTTGTACTCTTCGTCCCAGTCGAGGCCCAGCCAGCGCAGGCCCTCGAAGATGGACTGCACACTGGCCTCGGTGTTGCGCTCCACATCGGTGTCGTCCAGCCGCAACACCATGGTCCCGTGGTTGTGGCGCGCATAGAGCCAATTGAAGATAAAGGTGCGAGCGCTGCCGACGTGCAGGAAGCCGGTGGGCGAAGGCGCGAAGCGGACGCGAGGCGTCCTGGTTGCAGAGGGAATTGATTCGGGCATCGTGGAAGAAGCTTTCTATTCACGATGCTATCGCATGGCCCCTTGGCGGATGGGCAGCCATGGATTTCTCCTTGGGGCAGCATCGGTGAATAGAGTGGATATGGCGCTGTCGCCGCCACCAATCATCGAGCGGGGCTCAGAGCCGCTCCGAGGATATTTCTACTTGCTGGCCAAGGCTTCTTGCGCGCGTGCCAGTTTCATTTGCCGCACCAGCACGGGAACCCCAAACGCCGCTCCCAGAACGATCGCCGTCGAAAGCAGGTCGTTGCGGTAGAACGGTATACCCGCCGCGTAGCAGGCTACCAGCCCGCCCAGGGTGTGTGGGTACATCTCGCTGCCGGCCCAGACCGCGTAGTTTGAGACCACGAAGAACGAGGTCGGCCCCAGCACCACGCCCGCGCCCACGCGCAGCGCGCTTGTCCGCGCATGCAGCAGAATCCAGCCAAGCGCGATGGCCGCCGCGTACCACGCCCAGGTAGTCACGTACGCCTCCCACCGGAAGCTATAGTGATAGGCGTAAACCGTCAGGTAGTAATCGGTCGCGATCAGCACGGCCAGCGGGGCGATCATCTCCCGCCACGGCCGCCGCGCGCCAAAGTAGAGCAGTGCGCCGCCCACTGCGGTAAAGTTCATCCACCCCGCATGGGGCAGAACACGGGTCAACACGGCGATCAGCAAGAGCAGATAGGCGAACATCGCAACCTCGTATTCTTCGGAATTTCCGTAACGCAGTCTGCGGTTGGAATTGCATTCCGGTCGAACAAGTTTCTCGCAGCCGACAGGAGCCGCAGTAGTCGCTGAAACAATACATCTTTCATTTTGCGGCCGGAGCGTGTTGGCGTCAACAAAAAACGATTCACTTCGTCAACAAATCATTCATTCCCGCTCCGCCACGAAGCTAAAATGAACCAAACCGAAGCTCCAAAGGCTAGAATCGCCCGCTCGGAGGCTCCTGTCCGCGCCCATCCATGACCTCGCCCGCGTCGTAGCGCCCGTCCACGATATACACCCATCCAGCCAAAGGCGTGCGCCCGGTGCCGCTTTGTGTGCCGAGGAACGGGTAGTTAAACCGCAGGTCTGTGAACTCCACCGTCGTCCAGGTCTGGCCGGGCGGCAGCTTGGGCGGCTTGATCCCCGGCGCCGGTTCCTGGCCTACGTCGCGCACTACCGCCCATTTCCCCCAGTCCAGGTACACACGGCCCAAGAACGTCTGTTTCGCCGCTTGCACGGCCGGCGTTACCGCTGGCTTGTACATTACGTCTGTCTCCGGGTTGCTCTCTACCGTTCCGTTCCACGTATCGACCTCGGCGGTCTGGTAGAAGTCCTTGGTCTCCAGGATTGCGTGCCAGTGGAATGGGTTCACGGGATATGGCTCGAGCGCCACCCGCTCCACCCGCTCTGAGGCTACCGGAGAATTTTTGAGAAGCGCCACGCCTTGGGCATACTCCACCCACCTCCCCAACCCCACCAGCGCCATCCCAGTAAGCGCGAAGATTGCCCACCCCTGTCCTCGAAACGGCTTTTTCCTCACGCCGATCTCGCGATCTGCCAATCCCAGCAGCCAGGGCATCACCAAGGCAAGAAGCAGCAGCGCCCAGAAGACCGGCTCGGCGATAAACACAATGCTTCCCGCATACCAATGCGCACTGAACGGAAAAAACGGCCTTACGCCGTAATTATTCAACCAGTCCAGCAGAATGTGGCTCAGGGCGGCAACAAGCGCGGTCACGTAGACCCAACCCCAATGCAGGTCCGGAAGCCCCGGCTGCTTTCGGTGCGAAACGACGCCGTGGCCGCCAATCTGCGCATCCGGCTTTCGCGCCTTCTGCCAGCGGTGGAAGAGCCAGATCGCCCCCAGGACCACTCCAGCCACCGCCGGCGCGCCGACAAACGTATGTGTGATCCCGCGGTGGTGCTTCAGCTCCTCGACCGGCCCAGCGAATCCCCACAGAACATCAAGGTCCGCAGCCTCGGCCGCCAGCACCGCAGCCAGCGTAGCGTAAGTTGTCTTGCGATTGAAGCCCGTGCGTCCAATGCACGCCCCAGTGAGGAAATGAGTGACCGGTTCCATGAACCCAGAAATCCTCCTTCGAGGATCCTACATGGCTGGATCCTTGTCAGCGTGTCCTCCAATCCCCGCTCCTCTCCGCAGGGCTCTGATCCAGGACTTTGGCGCACAAAGACCACCGATCAAAGAATCTTGAAGAGGACAGCGCGGGATACGCAGATTAGCTCTTTTTGGACGTAACCGCCGAGAACGCCGTGACCACCTGGTTCACCCGTTTGCCGCCGCAAAGTGGACACGTCACGCTCTCTTTTTCGCGTTCCGACATGTGGAGCGTCTGCGTGAATTCCTTGTTGCAATCCTCGCAAAGAAAGACGTACTGAGACATGGCCGTTCTCCAGCCACATCATAACGCCAACTTGTGTCTGCGAGCATGCCGTTCGTGGACCAAATTACACTGGAGTCCGGGCAGAATGTCTGGGGACTCCCCGCCTCCGCCTCACCACCAGATGCGCGAGGAAATGAGCGGATTTCAGGCTCTACCGATGCCTGAGATCGGGCGTTTGGAGACACTCTATTGCATCCATTTGCCGCCGTTCCCCTACAATCAGGAGTGAACAATCAAGCATTGAGGGAGATACGACGGGATGGATACACCGCAGACAACCCTTGGGAAAGGGAACCTTCTCAACGCCATCATCTGCATGGCCCTTAGCGCCGTGACGCTTGGAAGCTGCATTACGCAGGCGCAAACTACCACAGCCTTCGGCCCTGGCAATCCTTTCTACGCACCCAGCACCTTGCCCTTCCACGCGCCGCCGTTCAACAAAATCAAGGACAACGACTACCTACCGGCCATCGAGGCCGGAATATCCCGCCAGTTCGCTCAATTCAGTGCAATCGCAGACAATCCGGCGCCGCCCACCTTCAACAATACCTTGGTGGCGCTCGAAAAGTCTGGCCAATTGCTGGATCGCGTGATGCAGGTCTTCAACTGCGTCACGGGCGCCAACACCGACCCCACGCTCCAAAAGGTTCAGCAATATGAAGCCCCTCGACTGGCCGCGCTGCAAGACGCTATGTTTCTCAAC
>JAKABE010000418.1:2834-3370 GCA_021801945.1 Acidobacteriota bacterium | reverse complement strand
CAAAACGCCCAAGAGCAACCTGCCCGCTTCGCGCTATCGGGGCCAGGGCGGCATGCTGGGCGTTTTCACCTCGCCTCATTACGCCAAGGACCACAGCGTCTACCTCACCTACGCGGAACCGCACGACGGCGGCTCCAGCCTGGCGCTTGCGCGTGCCCGCCTCAAGCTGGGCAAGGATTCGGCCAGCCTCGAGGACGTCAAGGTGATCTGGCGCGATCCTGAAGGCGGCGAGGGCGGACAGTTCGGCGCCCAAGTCGCCTTTGCTCCCGATGGCCGTTCCCTCTTCCTCACCAGCGGCGACCGCCAGCGCTTCACGCCGGCCCAGGATCCCAATCAACCCCTCGGCAAGATCCTCCACCTCACGCTCGACGGCAAGCCCGCGTCCGGCAATCCCATGGCCGGCAAAACCGGCGCGGCTTCGGTCCCCGTCATCGACCCGCCCTCCGACACCGAAGCCGCCAAAACCGCTCCGGTGGTCAGAACCTACACCTTCCCGGGCCCCAATCTCACGCCGGCCGAGACCTGGACCACGGGAC
>JAKABE010000418.1:0-2824 GCA_021801945.1 Acidobacteriota bacterium | reverse complement strand
CCTCTGGGCTGGCCTTCGCGCCCGACGGCCGCCTCTGGGAAGTCGAGCATGGCCCGCGCGGCGGCGACGAGCTGAATCTCATCGAACGCGGCAAGAACTATGGATGGCCCCTGGTCTCCTACGGCAAGAACTACAACGGCGTGCCCATCCCCAGCCCGGACACGCGTCCCGATCTCGTCAAGCCCGTCATCTATTGGGTGCCGGTCATCGCTCCCGGTAATCTCATGTTCTACAAGGGCGCCATGTTCCCGCAGTGGGACGGCTCCGCCTTTGTCAGCGGCCTGGCCACCGAGTGTCTCGTCCGCATCACCTTCGACGGCAAGGGCGGCGCTACCCCCGCCGACCGCTGGGATGTGGGCTTCCGCGTCCGCGATGTCGAGGTCGCGCCCGACGGCGCGCTCTGGATGATCCAGGATTCCCGCACCGGCGGCCTCTACCGCGCCACACCGAAGTAAACCCGCGCAATCTTCCTCACGGCGGGTGGGCGCATAGGCGGCCCACCCTTCGTCTTTTCCCAACCCTGCATCGCGTCTGTGTCCCGGCCCGCCATTGGCAGGCGAAGAGCGCGCCGCGCCTGCTGCAGCCGGAAGAGCGCCGCGCGCTTGCCACCGGGCACATCCGGCCATCCGCGCCGGCGGAGCGACCCGCAGGGGCGCTGGCCCGCCTCTCACGCAGACTCAGCACAAAGACGGCCACCCCGCAGCCCGCCTTCGGCCTGCCATATGCGTTCGCCCTGAAAATGCGGCTCGATTGGTTCTCGGGAGCCGTGGCGGCTCCCGATTTCCTTGCCCGGCGTTCCGGCGGTTAGAGGAGAATCTTCCGCACCGCGCCTTCGGGATCGTCGACCATGCGACTTTCGTTATTCCAGACCATGGTCTGGCCGCGTTCGGAGTCGGCCGGGGTCCATTCGAGACCGGACTGGCTGGGGTTGCCGGTGCGGGCAAAGTTTGCCCAGGCGTTGGCCATCTTTTTCGCCAGCGCCTGGGCCTCCGGCGTGTTGCCGGTTCCCTGCTCGCAGCGCTTGGAGTTGTCGAAACAAAACGCGAGTTCGGAGGTGTGCCAGGCGCCGGCGACACCGTCGAGGATGGGCGACTGCCAGGTGAAGAAGTACTGGTAAACGGGGGCGGCATGCAGGTCGTATTTCATCTTGCCCATGCTCACCACGTGGTTGCGGCCGCCGAGGCCGGCCACGCCGTAGGACAGGGTCCGGATCGCCTTTTCCGGATGCGCCTTCTTCATGGCCGCGATCAGCTCGGTGGCCTTGGCCGCACCCAGTTGCCGGGTCAGGGTCGCTTTCCACTCCTCCTCGGTGGGATTGGAGGCCATGTGGTTGCCTTCCTCGCTGACCGAACCGATCAGCATGGGGACATCCTTGGAAATTTCCGGAGCGGTCTCAAAAAAGGAGCGCATGGTAATGATGCGTCCGTCGAGGGTGGGCGTAGCGCCCACGCGCGGCGGGCCTCCGCCGGGTCCCATCATGAAAATGCCACCGCGGGGGGGATTCATTCTGGCAGCCACGGCATTGGCGGCCTCATTCAGCCGGGCCCACTCCATCTTCTGCAGGGAGGCGATGTCATTGGAGGCCAGGCCCAGCTCTTTCATTACCTGGCGGGCGTATTCCTTCGACTGCTCGGCGCTGGGGATGTTGCCGCCGCCGCCCGATTGCACCGAGGCGCGATGGTAGAGGCCGGCCGCCGACGGCATGCCCATGAGCGTGGTCACCTTCGACCCGCCGCCGGACTGGCCGTAGATCATCACCTTATCGGGGTCGCCGCCGAAGTTGGCGATGTTCTCGCGCACCCATTGAAGCGAGGCGACAAGGTCCATCATGCTGACGTTGACCGAGTCCTCGTAGGCAGAGCCGCCGACTTCGGCGAGGTCGAAAAAGCCGAGGATGTTGAGGCGGTGGTTCACCGTCACGCTGACGATATCGTGATGGCGCGCCATCTGGGCGCCTTCCTGCGAGGGCAACTCGTAGGCGGAGCCGAAGCTGAATCCGCCGCCGTGAAAGTAGACCATGACGGCGCGGCTGCCGGTGAGGCTGGGCGTCCACACGTTCAGCTTGAGCATGTCCTCGTTCATATAGCCGTCGTCCCAGTCCTGGATAAACGACTGCTCGATGGCGGTGAAGTCATGCAGATGCTGGGGGCAGTTGGCGCCGTAGATCAGGGCCGGGTACTCGTCTTTCCAGGCGACCGGAGGCTTGGCGGGAAGCCAGCGGTTTTCGCCGGCGGTGTTCTGGCCATAGGGAATGCCCTTGAAGGTGAAGACGCCTCCCTCGAGGAAGCCGCGCACCTTGCCGTACTGGGTTTTGGCCACGGCGCTGCGGGGCGTAGAGCAGGTGCCGGACTCCTGGTGCGCGGCGGTCTTGGTGCTGTCCATGGCGCCGGCGGAGGGCGCCAATGCAGCGCCCGCTCCCGCAGCGGCTGCAAACAACAGGGCCTCGCGGCGCGACATCAGGGTACGGTTCTTAGATTCAGGCATCGGCAGTTCCCCTCTCTATTCCACGTGCAACATTCCGATTTCGCAGCAACCAATGCACGCAACGGCCGCGGCGCAGATTGCCAAATAACTGGTTCGGCTTGAAAGCTCTGGGAAAGCGTATTCCGAAGAGCACATTAAAGCCCCGGAAGCGCCGCCTGTCAAGGCAAAAATCTCAGGTTGGTGCTCCCGATATTTGGCTGTTCGAACATGTAAGTTGGCCTTCCCCCTGCCGGCGGGTCGCTCAGCGGAGATCGCTGCACGCGGGAACGATACCAAGCGCCTATCCATCTAGAATCTCGATGAGAGCGGTTCGAAAAATGCAGCTTTTCAGCACTGGTTG
>JAKABE010000417.1 GCA_021801945.1 Acidobacteriota bacterium | reverse complement strand
GGGGAGTTAACGCCTCCACACCGAACAGCCGGGCGAGTTGGTTGATGCAGGCATGAGCAAGAGCCTCCTCGCCAAGGGATGTGCGCTGATCTGCTCCCACACCGAGGAAACCGAACAACGCCGCGGAGCCGGAGGCAGTGGTTGCATCGTGAATCTCTGCGAGCGGCCCCACCATGCTTTGAGCGGTTCCGGACAGGCCGGCTTCGCGCCAAAACGGCCGGTCATAGAGGGCGAAGAACTTGGCGTGCGGAGCCATCCATGTGGGCGTTTCACGCCAGCGCCGCGCTGTGGCCGGCTCGATTGCCGGGCGGAACAATACGCTTGCTTCCAGAAGCCTTGGCGGCAACGCGGCAATCACCTGCCTGGCCGTCAGAGAATCTTCGGAGCCATCGGCGCGGCTGGTCGTCAGTGTCACGCCGGTCTCGCCGAGCGTGACGCAGGTTGTTTTCGATCCGAGTTGCAATCTTTCCTTGGGAAGGTCCGCGGCAAGGGCTCGCACCAGCGTGGCTGTTCCGCCCACGAGACGCATCGATTGCGGTTCTTGCTCAAGGCCGCGATAACGCTGGGGCGTTTCGCGCGACATGCGCTCGAAGATGATATCTCCTTGGATGTTCTGGGCAAATGCGGCGAGTCCCAACTCCTCTACCAGGGCGGCCATGGCGGGCTGCATGGCGGGCCAGAACCATGAGGGGCCGAGATCGAAACCGTCTTCCGAGGCGCGGCCGGCTTCATCCGCGGACAAGATGCGCCCACCGAGGCGATTACGCGCCTCAAGAAGCTGGAAGCCGATGTCCGCCGTGTGGAGCAGCCGCGCGGAGTAAAGGCCGGCGAGGCCGCCGCCGAGAATTGCAACTGTGGTTTGCATGATGCGTATACCTTAGAGGGCCGTTCCGGCAGCCTCGGAATCATAGTGTAGAGCGTGAGAAGAACCGTTCTGTATCCATTGTCAATTGGTTTGTCCAGGATCTGCTCTTACGCCCTTTACGAGAGCTGGGATCGCGAGTCTTTCCCCAGGCTTGCGCCGTGGGGCTGCCGTCTTTTGCCGGCTTCGTGGGCTCTCGGAACAGCTGAGGTCACGGTCTATCGATGCCTGTCAAGTGGATAGGCGGTGAGTGTCTAAGCGACAATCGAAGGAGATGAGCTGCGATGCGCAGACACATTCCGTGGCGGTTGCTCCGCTGCTCCAGTTCAGAGACGTAATCAAGGATTACGGGAACGACGGCGAGCGGGTGCGGGCGCTGGACGGGGTCTCGCTGGAGATTGCGGCGGGGCGGTTTGTGGCGCTGGTGGGCCGCAGCGGATGCGGGAAGTCCACGCTGCTGCACCTGGCCGGCGCGCTCGACTTTCCGACTGCCGGCTGCGTGCTGGTGGAAGATGCGGCGACCGACAAGCTGGGCGAGGCTGGCCTGACCAGGTTACGGCGGGAGAAGGTGGGGTTCGTCTTTCAATCGTTCCAACTGATCCATACGCTGAGCGTGGTGGAGAACGTGGAGGTTCCCCTGCTGCTGGCCGGGGAGATGAATTCGCGGCCCAAGGCGCTGGAGCGGCTGGCGCAGGTGGGGATGGCGGAGCTGGCCGGGCGGCGGCCGCACCAGCTCTCCGGCGGGCAGATGCAGCGCGTGGCCATTGCGCGCGCCCTGGTGCACAGCCCGCGCTTGCTGCTGGCGGATGAGCCCACCGGCAATCTGGATACGGCCACGGGCAACTCCATTCTCGCGTTGCTGAGGAGGATCTGTTCCGAGCAGGGCGTGACGACGCTGATGGCGACCCATAGCGCGGAGGCGGCGGCGATTGCCGATGAGGTGGTGCGGATGCGCGACGGGCGCATCCAGGACGGCCTCGCTCCGGACGGCCGCGTTCCGGAAGGGCCGCAGTCGTGAGCGGCCTCGTGCTGCTCTACCGGTTGATTCTGCGGCCCATCTTCCGCGAGCCCGGCCGCGCGCTGCTGATTCTGTTTGCCGTGGCTTTGGGCGATGCCGCGGTGGTGGCGATCGACCTGGCGGGCAATGCCGCGGCCGGTTCGTTTCACTCCTCGATTGAGACGCTGGCTGGGAAAAGCACCTTCGAAGTGACGGCTACGGGCGGAGTACCGCAGACGGTGGTGGCGCGCCTGGACAGGCTGCCGTATGCCCTGGAGGTGAGTTCGCGTATTGAAGATCACGCGGTGGTTGTGAGCACGGGGCAGAACGTTCCTCTGATCGGGATCGACCTGATCGGCGCGGCAAACGACGCGAGCTTAGCCGAGATCCGGCGAATGCAGGTAAACGAGGGGCTCCGGCACATCAACGACCCCAATGCGATTTGGGTGACGCGCGGGCTGGCAAAGACCGTTGGCGCTCATCTTACCCTCCTGATCGACGATCACACGAAGAGCTACGTTGTGCGGGGGATTCTTCCCGGCTCCGACACAGTGAACGGGGACGCCGTCCTGATGGACATTGGGGCGGCGCAGCGGGCAACGGGCAAGGTGGGCCGCGTGGATCGCATTCTCATCCGGACGCCGGCGCAGGGCAGCTTCACGACCTGGGAGAGACGGCTGAGAGCGGCGCTGCCGACGGGCGTGCTGCTGAATGCGGAGGGTGCGGAGACGGCGGCCAATCGCCGGATGTTGGCAGCCTTCCGGTGGAATCTGCGTATCTTGAGCTACATCGCGCTGGTGGTGGGAGCGTTCCTGATCTACAGTGCACTGTCAGTTTCGGTAGTGCGCAGACGCCCAGATATTGGGTCCATGAGGGCGCTGGGGGCTAGCCGCAACGCGGTGCTGCTTGCATTTCTGGCCGAGGCCGCGGCATTTGGCACGCTGGGCTCGTTGTTGGCTTTGCCGCTGGGAAGGCTGCTGGCTGCCGGAGCCGTGCGCATGCTCTCGACCACGGTGAACGCTCTCTATGTCTCCAGCCGTCCTGGACCGCTGAGCATTACCACAGGGTCGGTGGCGCTGGCGCTGGTTGCGGGGATCGGCGTCTCATGCCTCTCGGCGCTGGCGCCGGCGCGGGAGGCGAGCACGGTGCCACCCACGGAAGCAATGGGCCGCGGCCGGCGTGAGTACGACGTGGGGATGGAGCGCAAGCGTTATGGCCTCATTGCGCTGGGGCTTGCGCTGTGCGGGGCTGCCGCCGCGCAGGCGCCGGAGATTGGCGGCAAGCCGATGATGGGCTACCTGGCCGCGCTGCTCTTTGTGGCTGCAGCAGCGCTGGTGACTCCGCTTGTGGTGCACGGTGCGGTGTCGGCCGGTTCGGAGCCATTACGCAAGCTGGCTGGTGTGGAGGGCAGGGCCGACGCATCTAAATTTGGCCGGGGATCAGGTTGGCTATCATCAGGGTTGCTATATGCAACGGCCTGAGAGAGCGATGCGATGGGGATATGGAAAATCCC
>JAKABE010000029.1 GCA_021801945.1 Acidobacteriota bacterium | reverse complement strand
GGCGTTGGAGTGGCCGAGGGCCGCGCGGCCACCGAGGACGATCCACCGCTTTCCTCTGCAGCACTTCCTCGCGTATCCGAGGTGACGGCTCTCGCGCTGATGGAGCGCGGCGTGCAAGCCTCCGTGATCCGCCTGCCGCAGGTGCACGACACGGTGAAGCAGGGCTTGATCACCCCGCTCATTGCGATTGCCCGCGCCAAGGGCGTTTCAGCTTACGTCGGCGACGGCCAAAACCGCTGGCCTGCGGCGCACGTAACGGATGTGGCCCGTCTCTACCGGCTCGCGCTGGAGAAGTTCACAGCGGGAGCCCGGTACCATGCGGTCGCCGAAGAGGGCGTACCGCTCAAAGAGATTGCCGCCGCCATCGGCCACGGGCTGAATGTGCCCGTGGTCTCCATCTCGCCGGAGCAGGCTCAGGACCATTTCGGCTTCCTCGGGTTCTTTGCGGGAAGGGACGCCCATGTTTCCAGCGTGCAGACCCGCGCGAAGCTCGGCTGGAACCCCACAGGTCCTGGCCTCCTCACCGATCTTGGGAATATGAATTACTCGCAGGCCTGAACCGTCAATCGACTGACAGCAATAAGGAGAATCGAGATGAGCAAGATTTGGTTTATCACTGGCGCCTCTCGCGGCTTCGGCCGCATCTGGGCCGAGGCCGCTCTGAAGCGTGGCGATCACGTCGCCGCCACCGCCCGCAAGCTTGCCGATGTCACCGACTTGCGGCAGCGCTTCGGCGACGCGGCGCTGCCCCTCGCCCTGGACGTCACCAATCCGGAACAGGTTCAGCAGGCGGTTGAGCAGGCCTACGCGCGCTTCGGCAGGCTGGACGTTCTGGTAAACAACGCCGGCACCAGCCTGTTTGCCGCCACCGAGGAGGCGAGCGACGAACAGATCCGGGCGCTCTTCGACGCCAACTATTTTGGCATGGTCCGGGTCCTGCGAGCAGCTCTGCCGCTGCTCCGGAAACAGAGGAGCGGTCACATACTGGGCGTTTCGAGCGGTCTTGGGATTACCGCGCTGCCGATGATCGGGTTCTACAGCGCCACGAAATGGGCCGTGGAAGCGATGCACGAAGCGCTTGCACAGGAAGTGAAGGCATTTGGGATCAAGGTGACGCTGGTTGAGCCTGGTGCCTACGCGACGGAATTCGGCAAGTCCGGCCAGATCGCCGATGTTCTCGAACCATACGCGGAGTTCCGGAAACAGTTTCTAAACCATCTGGTTAATGTGGAACGAGGCGATCCCGATGCTACGGCCGAAGCCGTTCTCAAGCTGGTGGACGCGGAGAATCCGCCGCTGCGACTCGGGCTGGGCACCTCGATTCTGCCGCGGGCGCGCGCCGCGTATGCCGAGCGTATGGCTACATGGGAAGCGTGGGAGGAGGTGTCGAATGCCGCCATGGGAGAACCGAAGAAGGCGTCGACAGGGTGGATAGAGCAACTGGCCCACGGGACACAGGATCAGGTGTGAGACCTGGCCGTAGAAATGGCGGGCGGCGAGACGGAGAAAGCGCAAACCTCCCTGGGCGCCGCCCTATGCTTCGTGATGGGACTCAGCGAGCGCCAAGCCGCCGAATCGCCCATCCCAACATCCTCAAAGATAAGCAATACCTACCAGATATAACCTTCGCAAGCGAAGACGGTTGGCGTCTGCACCGCGGGGGGCAAGCCGCAATTCAAGCAAGAGTTTCGCCGGTCAGTATAATTTCTCTCACATGTCCGAATCTTCTCTGACTGGCCATATCCGCTTCGATTCCAATCGCCAAGCCGTGCGCACTCTGGCGGAGCTGTACCGGAGTGGCCTGCTCAACCTGAACCCGGTCTTTCAGCGCCAGTCGGTGTGGCGGCGCAGTCAGCGGGAGCACCTGATCGATTCGGTGTTTCATGGCTACCCGATTCCGGCTATCTTTCTCTACAAGCACATCGACGAAGGCAGCGGGGCCATGATGTACGAGGTGGTAGACGGCAAGCAGCGGCTCGAAACGCTGTTCCTCTACATGGGGGTCCTACGGGGCAGGTTCCCGGTTCCGTTGCAGCTTCCTGCCATCGAGCAGCCCCAGAGCCTAGGCTGGACGCAGCTGCGCAAGCTCAAACTACAGAGCCGGATCGAGGAGTACCCGCTGCAGGTCATCCAGGTGGAAGCCGACCTCAGCGACATAATCGAGCTGTTCGTGCGCATCAACTCCACCGGGAACGCCTTAACCCGGCAGGAGATCCGTAGCGCACGGTTTTATCTGAGCCCATTTCTCAAGACCGCCCGGCGGCTAGCCGCGCGCTACGAGACCTATCTGCAAGGCATCGGCACCATCGGCGCACAGCAGGCCCGGCGCATGAAGCACATCGAATTGCTGGGCGAGCTGCTTTACTCGGCGCACATTCTGGGGATCGCCAACAAGAAACGGGTACTGGACGCTGCCATGCGCAACGACGGACTCAAGGGAGCGTCGCTGCACAAGGCCGAACTGGCCACGGTGAGCAGCCTTAACAGGCTGCGCCGAATGTTTCCCGACCTGAACCGGGCGGTACGCTTCCACAAGATCTCTGACTTTTACAGCTTGGCCATTGTGGTCCAGGACCTGGAGCGGCGCGGCTTCTTGCTCGACAACAAGAAGCGCAACCAGCTGGCTTGGGAATTGCTGGTCGCGCTGTCGGTCGGGGTCGATGAACTTGCCATCCGTTCCCGCAAGCTTGAGTTCAAGACGCTGTCCCCCCGCGAGGACTTGTTTCGTCAGTACCTTCAGGCGGTCCGCGAGGGATCCGACACCGAAGCCAACCGCCGCAAGCGCCACGACATCCTGCGCGGCTTGGTCGAGCCACTGTTCGAGCGCAAGGACGCGCGGCGCATTTTCAGCCCCGAGCAGCGGCGGGTGCTCTGGAACACTGCCGAGGAACAGGTCTGCCAGAAGTGCGGATGTGCGCTGACCTGGGCCGACTTTCAGGCCGATCACATTAAGGCCTTCGCGGCGGGAGGAAGAACCGAGCTGGGCAACGCAGCGCTGCTGTGTGCCAAGCATAACCAGCAGAAAGGCAAAAACCGGCATTACTGAGCGCCGCGGGCCGCCCACTCACCCTGCCGATCGCTCCAAACCCCACCCAGGGGCGCTTCCGTCCAGGTGCGATGGCCAATGTCAAGCGCAAACGATTGTTAGGCGACAACGACTGGGGCGCGAATTGAGTGTCAGCCGTGACGGCTTGCCTGCGCGGTCTCGTGAGGAAGCGCCGGGGCGGAGTGAATCTGGTAATGTCATTGAACTGGACAGGGATTTTGAGTTTCTCACTGTTTAGCGGAAATCGCCACATCCAAGTTGGCTGCGAAAGTTCCCGTAGTTTGGTGGAAAAGATTACCGTAGCTGGCTGGAAATCGCTCCCGTAGTTCGCTGGAAGTAATACCGTAGCTGGCTGGAAGCATTCCCGTAGTTCGCTGGAAGGATTACCGTAGTTGGCTGGAAAAAATATAAACCTAACTCTTTCCTTTTCATACAGATCCAGGAAATGCATTGTTTTTGAGTATTTATTGTTTGTATTTGAGAACAAACACAAACAGTGTTTGTTTGCTTGTTCACCCATCACCGTCAGTTGATTTAGAGCCCGTCAGTCCAGTTATGAGTTGAAGCACCAAGCCGTCTGACCGGACCGGCGCGTCCGCGCTTGCGGCCTCTAGTGGAGGGTGAGGAGAGTGCCTTCTGCCGCTACTTGGTCAACTCCGTATCAATCCAGCGTGCCACGTCAACATCACCCAGATACTCTTCGATTCTGTGGCGGTTCGGCGACGTGTTGTTGATCCTGTCCTTGGCGACGATGCCAGGGTCTGGAAAGTGTTCAAGGGCGAGAGGGTACCGATTCTCGCAATCGGGAGGCAAAAGATCTACTTGACCCAAGCATCGCCCTCGGAAGCTGAAGCCAGCGATTCCGGTAATGACCGCGATGAGGCTGATCGGCCATGATATCTGGCCCTGTTCAGTTTCATGACCGTAACCGACCAGGCCATCAATCTGGTCACGGCATCATCACCACGATCAATGCCATCGCACCACGATTACGGCCATTGCCACCACGGTCGACCTGCTGGATGGTAAGTGACCATGGAAAAGATTGTCGGGGATGCCTGGCTTTTCCCATCACGGATGAGCTAGCTTGAGATAAGTAAAGCAGTAAGCAGGGATTGCCGGTCGTGCTGACCGTGATCCTGGGCAAAACTGGGGTAAAGCCGGGACCAGCGTTGGAGCGCGAAATCCCGGCCCGATCATGTTGATCTAGCCGCCTGACGACGTCTAGCCACATGATCCCACCCCCGTGCGCCTTTGTCGAGGGGGAATTGTGATGGCGGATCTTCATGGCGACATCCCAATCCGGCGGCCGCCAGGCGATCAACGGCCGATCATGCCGGTCGTGCTGCCTTCGACTATCGGGTCGTTGCCGGTCACCGCACGAGAAGTTTTTCCCGCCTGCCCTCCGCTTATGCGCAGACTCGCAGGGCTAGCCTCTCTGGAATCGACCCTTCCATGCCGTTCTAGTGCCGTCGATTCCCTCCTCACGGACTCGATGAAGCAGCGCCCGAATTGGAGTGCGCACCCTGCGAGCGCTCCCCTCCGCATACCAGTCACAACAAACCTTCCCCATGTCGCGCTGGCCTGCCACGGTCTTGGCGTCTATCTGCGCCGGGGATACAAGGAGATTTCCCACAATGCAACCGCAGTCAATTACTACTTCTACGCCCGCGGACCTCCACGACCTGCTCAGTGATCTCGGTGCGATGATTCCCGGTTGGGATCTGTCGCGGCCGACTTCGGAACTGTCGAGCGCTCTTAAAGAGCGACTCTCGACTCAAACCACAACCCAGACAGGAAAACGCAGGGGTAAGAGCATGTCGCGGCGCAAGGGCCAACTCGGGAGGATTGAGAAGCACGGGAAGCATTACACGCTTCGGGTATGGGTGGATGTAAAAGGCCAGGAAGAGCGCGCACATGTGCGCATCAAGATCTGCCCGATTAATAAGAACAGTCCGGGCTGGCTCAATTCTCTCGAGCGCCAGAATGAAGCGAAGCGGATCATCGGAGAGATCGGAGCGAACAGCCGCGAGCGTTTCAACGAAGTCGTTCACCAAACGCAACCAGGCGAGAGGACGTTCCGCGAGCAGTCAGAGATCTATGTTCAAACCCTGCGGAACCGTTTGGAAGTTCGCAAACAGGCTGGACCTGATTCAGCCGGGCAGTCCACTGCGGCCGCATCCAGGCGGTCTGGTGCGGCATCGACACTGGAGCTCACAGAATGCTGCCTGAGAAGCTGGCTGCTGCCCATGCTTGGAGATCTGCCGCTCTCGAAAGTAAACAACGGCGCACTGAAGCGCCTGGTCGACTGGATGGCAATGGGCGGGCCAATGCCCTCGAACGGGAAGAAAGGTAAAGCATGAGGAAGAAAAATGAACCTTTATCCGCTGCAACTATCACGAGGTATGTGGAGATTGTGAAGCAGGTGGTAGCCTCGGCAGTCGACGAGGAATCCGGGAAACGTCTCTACCTGCCCGGCTGGGACCACACGTTCATCGACATGCCAAAAGTCAACAAGAAAAAGCAGAAAAGGCCGAGCATCTCTTCGGAGATCATGTCAGGGTTAGCGCGTTACCCGGTGAAGTTGTGCCGCGTGCTCTTCATCCTCCTGGCGGCAACGGGTGCCAGGATCGGGGAGATGCTGGGACTTGAAATCGATAAGCATATCTCTCCGGATTTCCGGACGATATTTATCCGCCAAAAGGTCTACAAATGCGAAATCCAACACTATCTCAAAACCGATGCGAGCTACCGTGACATCGATCTGCATCCGGCGATTTCGGCAGTTCTCAGAGAGTTCGTCGGTGACCGCAAGTTCGGGTTGGTTTTTACGGTTAGAGGCGGGCCGCTTGCGACGGGCGCGCTTTATCACTACCACCTTCATCCTGCATTGAAAGCCCTTGGTTATAAAAGCAATTTTGACCAAAGCCATAAGGCTGGCTTTCATGCGTTCCGGCGCTTCCGCAATACGTTTCTGAAGAACTTCACGCACTGCTCGGAGGGTCTGCGTAAATACTGGCTTGCGTGGGCTAACGGCGAGGACAACGATGAGAGGGGAGGTCGCGAGGACATGGGTGACCGGTACGACATGATCGCGGACAACCTGCCGTTTCGCCTCCAAATGGCGGAAGAGTGCGGATTTGGGTTCGAATTGCCCTCTCTTGTACCCACTGTACCCAGGTGTGGTCAATGCCATTCGGATTCAGAGACCTCTCAAGCCGATGAAAACAAAGAATGTGACTGGAGTATCTGAGAGGCCACTGCTTCTCAGATATTTCCTTTGTGAAGAGGTATTTTCAAGGGCATAAGCCTTTTGTTTTCTGGAAAAGGCGCTCTTTTTTTTGAAAGAAAATACTGTTTGTCGCTGTACCCAACTTGTTCCCAAAAGTTTTCTTAACGGATTGCAGTATAGGAGGGTTGAATTGAATCACAAGAAGAGGTCGGAGGACAGCGCTGGAGAACCTCGTTCCCGTGTTCGCCGACGCGCCATTTCGGCTACGGCAGGTCCTAACGGTGACCACATCATGTTCTTAATGTGGCACCTCCCGGCCATCAGCCTTGCTCGCACCAACCTTTATACTTTTACCTCAAGCGCGCACAACTCCCTCTCGGCGTTCGCTCTGGGAAGCGGAGATCGCAAACCCAGGGTTGAACACGGCCTCTATGGGATCGGCGCGCGCTCGACCAACTCGGCTTTGGGGACCCTGTAAGCATGGCGCAATTAGAACGTATTGAGGCAATTGAGGCTCGGCTCTGGCGGGCGGCTGACCTGCTCCGCTCGAACTCCGAGCTGGCCAGCAATGAGTACTTCATGCCCGTCATGGGCCTGATCTTCCTGCGCCATGCTTACAGCCGGTTTCTGGCCGTCAAGCCGGCCATCGAAGCTTCGCTCCCGTCCCGCCACGGCGTCACCCGGGCCCTCACGAAGGAGGATTTCAGCCAGAAGGGCTCCATCTTCCTCCGCCCTGAAGCCCAGTTCGACTACTTCATCACCAGGGCCAGCGATCCCAAGCTCCCCGCCATCGTCATCCACGCCATGGAGATGATCGAGGACGATTACACCGGCCTCAAGGGTGTCCTGCCCAAGCAGGAGTACCAGTCCATCCCCGCCGACCTGCTCGGCGACCTGGTCCGCACCCTCAATCCCGAGGAATTGAAGACCGCCACCGGCGACATCTTCGGGCGCATCTACGAGTACTTCCTGACCAAATTCGCCGACCTCAAGGCCCACGACGGCGGCGAGTTCTTCACCCCCATCTCGCTGGTGCAGTTCATCGCCAACGTCCTGGAGCCGACCAGGGGCACGGTCCTCGACCCCGCCTGCGGCTCCGGCGGCATGTTCGTGCAAAGCGCCCGCATCGTCGAGCAGCACCACCAGAACCCCGCCGAGCGGCTCACCTTCCGCGGCTACGAGAAGAACAAGACCACCGTCAACCTCGCCAAGATGAACCTGGCCGTCCACGGCCTCGAGGGGGATATTCAGCAGAACATCACCTATTACGAAGACCCGCTCAACCTGCTCCACAAGTGCGACTACGTCATGGCCAATCCGCCGTTCAACGTGGACGAGGTCGACGCCGGCAAGATTGCCAACGATCCCCGCCTGCCCTTCGGCCTGCCTGGCGTCACGGCTGCCAAGGGCAAGAAGAACGGCGACGAAAAGGGCAAGGGCCGGGTCCAGAACGGCAATTACCTCTGGATCCAGTACTTCTATAGCTACCTCAGCTCCCGGGGCCGGGCCGGGTTCGTCATGTCCTCGCAGGCCTCCAGCGCCGGTCGCGACGAAGCCAAAGTCCGCCAGGGCCTGGTCAAATCCGGCCACGTGGACGTCATGGTGGCAATCCGTTCGAACTTCTTTTACACCCGCGCCGTCCCCTGCGAGCTGTGGTTCCTCAACAAGGCCAAGCCCACCGAGCACCGGGACAAGGTGCTCATGCTCGATGCGCGCGGCGTCTACCGCAAGGTCACGCGCAAAATCTACGACTTCAGCCCCGAGCAGCTCCAGAACCTGCTCTCCATCGTCTGGCTTTATCGGGGCGAACCGCAGCGCTTCCGCGCTCTGGTGGCCGGGTACCTCAATCGCACCCGTGACGAGGCCGCCCAGGTCCCCGCGCTGGTTGCCGAGTTTGAGAAGGCTGCCGCCGCCATCGCGCCGCTCACCCTGGCCTTCCTGCGTACGCAGGCCCCCAGGAGCGGAGATAGCGCCGCCGCCCACGCCGGGCCGGAAGGAGAGTTCAAAGCCGCCATCGTGCAGTTCCAGGCCGACGCCAAAGCTCTGATGGCCGCGCTCACCCGCCTGCCCCATGCCGCCGAAAGTGACCACGCCGCGGCGCTCAAGAAAAAGACCGAGGACTCCGCGCCCGCCGCCGAGAAGACCCGAGACCTAGGCAAACAGGCTGACCACCTAAATAAGGTTGCGGAGCGATTCATTGACGTGTGCGAGAAGGAGCTTGACGCCCGCTCGAGCGATCTCTGGGTCACCAAAGACATCAACCGCGCGCGCAAGGCGCTGGACGAGGCACGTCACGCGCTGGTGGAAGGTCTGCGGCAGGTGCGGTACTTCCACCGTCAGGCGGCATGGCTCATTGAGCGATTTCCGGATGCCAGGCTCACGGACGTGCCCGGACTGGTAAAGCTCGTCGATCTGGCCGAGATAGAGAAGAACGACTGGAGCCTGACACCGGGCCGCTACGTGGGCGTGGCGCCGGAAGAGGTGGATGAGGACTTCGACTTTGAAGAGGCCATGCGCGACCTGCATATCGAATTGGACGGCCTGAACGAAGAAGCGGCCGAACTGGCGAAGACGATAGCCAAAAACTTCCAGGAGCTGATTGCATGAACTGGCCCTTGAAGCGTTTGGACCAGTTGGGCTATGTCAGCCGCGGACGGTCAAAGCACCGCCCGCGAGATGCCGCTCACCTCTATGGTGGGCAATATCCGTTCATCCAAACGGGAGATGTCAAGCACAGCGATCTCTTCATCAGGGAGTTCACACAAACCTATAGCGATGCTGGGCTGGCACAAAGTCGGCTTTGGCCTGTGGGAACTCTCTGCATCACGGTAGCCGCGAACATCGCAGACACCTCAATTCTAAGTTTTGAAGCCTGCTTCCCAGATAGCGTGATCGGCTTCATCCCAGACCCCGTTGAAGCGGATGCACGATTCGTCAAATACAGCTTCGATGCGCTCCTCCAGCGCCAATACCAGAACTTCTCGAAGGGTGCCGCGCAAGACAATCTCAGCCAAGAAAAACTGCTTTCTATCGATTTTCCAGTCCCGAAAATTGAGATGCAGACGAAGATAGCAGATGTTCTAGCGGCCTATGACGCAATGATTGAGACCAACCGGCGGCGGATTGCGCTGCTGGAGCAGGCGACGCGGCTCTTGTATGAGGAGTGGTTCGTCCGCTTCCGCTTCCCCGGCCACGAGCACGCAAAGTTCATCAACGGCCTGCCGGATGGTTGGACGAGGGTACCCCTCGGTGACGTGCTCACCCTTAAGAGGGGATACGACTTGCCGTCAAGCACGAGAGTCGATGGAGAAGTGCCAGTTGTATCCTCCTCCGGCATTACTGGCTACCACAATCAAGTGCAGGCGAAGGCGCCTGGTATTGTCACCGGACGATACGGCACACTTGGGCAGGTCTATTTCGTTCAGCGAGATTTTTGGCCACTCAATACCGCTCTTTATGTGAGCGACTTCAAAGGACTGCAGCCCGAGTTTGCATTGCACCTGCTGCGAAACGTGCTTGCGTCTTGGCAGAGTGACAAGGCTGCAGTACCGGGTATAGATCGAAAGGTGCTGCATAAGTTTCCGGTAATTGTTCCCCCCGAATCTCTGCGTGAGCAATTTTCTTCGTTTGCATCCTACGTGTACAAGCAGATATTTACACTCGAGAACGCCTCCGTGAAGCTGGAGAATGCGCGGGATCTCTTGCTCCCCAGGTTGATGAGCGGCGAGGTGGAAGTGTGACTCCTAAGGGCTATACCGAAGACCAACTCGTGCAGCGGACCACCGCCGAGTATCTCCACGACGAACTTGGCTGGGAGTCGGTTTACGCCTACAACGATGAGGACTTCGGCCCCGACAGCCTGCTGGGTCGCAAGAGCGACCGCGAGGTGGTGCTCACTCGCTACCTGAAGGCGGCGCTGGTGAAACTCAATCCGGGCCTGCCCGTCGATGCCTATCACGACGCCGTGCGCCAGATTGTTGAGCTGAGCGCCAGCCAGACGATCCTGGTGGCCAACCGCGAGAAGTCCAAACTGTTGCGCGGTGGCGTGCCTGTGGCCTACCGCAACGCCAAAGGCGAGCTGGTTAAGCAAACCCTCCAGGTCTTCGATTTCGCCCATCCCAAGGAAAACGACTTCCGCGCCGTGCGCGAGTTCTGGATTCGCGGCGATATCTACCGCCGCCGCGCCGACATCATCGGCTTCGTCAACGGCATCCCGCTGGTCTTCATCGAATGCAAGAACGTCCACAGGGATCTGGAGCGGGCGTACAACGAAAATCTCTGTGACTACCGCGACACCGTGCCGCACCTGTTCCATCACAACGCGGTGGCTATCCTGGCGAACGGCATCGAGGCCAAGCTCGGTGCGGCAACGGCGAAGTACAAGTTCTTTCACGACTGGAAGCGCCTGGAAGAGAAGGCCCGCGGCACGGTCCAAATGGAAACGCTGCTGTGCGGCGTTCTGAGCAAAGAAAGCCTGCTCGATCTCTTTGAGAACTTCATCCTTTTCGACGATAGCGGCGAGCAGACCGTGAAGATCGTGGCCAAGAACCACCAGTTCCTCGGGGTGAACGCGGCCGTCGAGAGCCTGAAGGATCGCGAGGCGCGCCAGGGCAAGCTGGGCGTCTTCTGGCACACGCAGGGCAGCGGCAAAAGCTACAGCATGGTGTTTTTCACCCGCAAGGTGCATCGCAAGGTGGGCGGCAACTTCACCTTCGTGGTCTGCACCGACCGTGAAGACCTCGACACGCAGATCTATGAAACCTTCGCCGGCTGCGGCGAGGCGAACAACGACAAAGACCCCTGCCGTGCCACCGGCGGACGGCATCTCCGCGACCTGATCGGCCAGCAGAAGTCCGTGATCTTCACCCTCATCCAGAAGTTCAATGAGAACGTCTCGCCGGATCAGCCGTGGTCGCAGCGGGACGACATCATTGTGCTGAGCGACGAGGCCCACCGAACCCAGTACGGATCTCTGGCCCTGAACATGCGCGCCGCCCTGCCCAAGGCCAGCTTCCTCGGCTTCACCGGCACGCCGCTGATGAAGGGTGAAGATGAATTGACGAAGCGTATCTTCGGTGGATACGTCAGCACCTATGACTTCCAGCGCGCGGTGGAGGATGGGGCAACCGTCCCGCTCTATTACGATGCACGCGGAGAGAAGCTTGGCCTGGCCACCACCGAACTGAACGAAAAGATCGCAACGGTGATCGAAGAAGCCGAGGTCAACGACCTAGACGTGGCTCAGCGGTTGGAGGCCGAACTCAAGCGCGACTACCACATCATCACCGCCCAGAAGCGGCTGGAGCAGGTGGCCGAGGACTTCGTGCGCCACTACTCCGCGGGCTGGGAGAGCGGAAAGGCGATGCTGGTGTGCATTGATAAGGTCACCTGCGTCCGCATGTACGATCTGATCCTGCCGCTGTGGCAGAAGTGCATCGCGGAGCTTGAGACCGAGCTGGCCGGTATCGACGACGACCAGGAGGTGCAGTTCCGCCAGCGGCAGATCGCCTGGATGCGTGAGACGCTGATGGCAGTGGTGGTGAGCGAGGAACAGGGCGAAGTAGACCGCTTCCGCAAGTGGAACCTCGACATCAAGCCGCATCGCAAGCTGATCAAGGAGGGTTTTGAACTGCCCGATGGTCAGCGGCTGGCTCTGGACACGGCGTTCAAGCGCGAAGGCCATCCCTTCCGCGTAGCCATCGTGTGCGCGATGTGGATGACAGGCTTCGACGTACCGTGCCTGGGCAGCCTCTACCTGGATAAGCCGCTCAAGGCGCACACGCTCATGCAGGCGATTGCGCGGGCTAACCGTGTGAGCGAGGGCAAGGAAAACGGCCTGATCGTCGACTACTGCGGAATCCTGAAGAACCTGCGCAAGGCCCTGGCTACCTTTGCGGGAAAGGGTGATGAGGGCCATGGCGGAGGGGAGGAGGAAGTTGATCCAACCCGGCCGACGGAAGAACTGCTGGAGGCACTTGGCGAGGCTATCGGCATGGTGCGGCTCTTCCTGACAGACCGGGGCGCGTCTCTCGACGACATCCAAACCCGGACCGGATTCGCGCGGAACGCCGCCATCGTGAAGGCCAAGGAAGCCGCCAACGAGAGCGACGAATCCCGCAAGCGCTTTGAGATTCTTTGCCGTACGGTCTTCAGCAAATTCAAGGCTTGCTTCGGCGATGGCCGGCAGCAGGATTTTCGCCGGGACCGCGACGCCATCGACATCATCTACAAGAGCCTGCAGGACGACAAGCAGCACGCCGACATTACCGAGATCATTCAGCGGCTCCACGCCGTGGTCGATGAAGCCATCGAGACGCGGGCTCCCGGCAGGGATGACGGCAGAATCTACGACATCAGCAAGATTGACTTCGAGCGCCTGCGGCAGGAGTTCCAGCGCATCGCCGCGCCGAATACTACGGTGCAAAACCTCCGCACCGCCATTGAGAACCGTCTCAGGCGGATGATTGAACAGAACCCCCTGCGCACTGATTTCCAGGAGCATTACCAGCAGATCGTCCGTGAGTACAACCAGGAGAAGGACCGCGCCACCATTGAGCGCACCTTCGAAGATCTGCTGCGGTTCGTGAACGAGCTCGACGAAGAGCAGAAGCGCGCGATTCGAGAAGGGCTGGACCAGGAGAGCCTAGCGCTCTACGACCTACTGATGAAGCCCTCGCTCTCGCCGAAGGAGATCGGGCAGATCAAGCAGGTTGCGGTGGAATTGCTGTCGACGCTAAAGGAAGAGAAGCTCAGGGTTGACCAGTGGCGAGATAAGGAAGGCACTCGCGACGCTGTGCGATCGACGATTTTTGATTTCCTCTACAGCGACAAGACAGGCTTGCCGGCCGCCTATAGCGAAGACGAGATCAAGGACAGGTCAGAGAAGGTCTTTCAGCACATCTTCTATGCCTACCCGACGGTGCCTTCCCCAATCTACTCGGCACCGCAAGGTGGAGCTGTCGAAGCCACCTTCGATTAATCCGCATATTCAGTAGGCACTCCGCACCCAGCTCAATATATTGTGGTCCCCATTCGCCGTTTTCCAGGCCATAAGCTTCTCGGTCTTGATCCATCCCTCCTTCGTTGAATTCACAAACTCCTTGAAGCCAATCTTCGGCTCCTATCGCCGACCTCAGCACATTGCTGCGCAACCCGGCTGCGCTCTCTTTATGGCGGTTCACCTCATGGTGCCCAACGATCCATCGTTAGGCCGCGTGGGCTGAGCTGCATAACGCCAACGCAATACAAACCCCGACTGTCGCTTTAAAGTCGAAACCCAACACTAAGGTGACTCGTTTATGGAACTCAACGTACGTTTTGGCCATCCTGTCCTGATCTTCATCTACACGCTCTCGGTATTTCTGATGGGTGACGCCGTTGGCATCTTCTGGCGCACGGAACCCGTTACTGCATTCTCCATGGCCCTGCTTAGTGCCTCGTTCATGGTCGTGCACGACACATTTATCACGTTGATCTGGGCCTGGGCGGCCGCACGCTGGGCGCAAGCGGCCAGCGATCGCAATAAGTCGAGATCAAAAGATGTCCGTTAATCCGGCGACGTCACTCTGTTCGTTCATGCCCACAAAGAGCTGAGGGATAGGTCAAGCCAGGAACTCCACAGCGTCACATGAAGATCAGCGAACGTCTGTTTGTCCGTTTCCTAAAAAGTCTTCTACCGGCGCGATTTCAGCTCAAACACGTGCGCCGGTCTCCCCTTTCCACTCAGGCGATTTGCCTCATCTCAGCTAACAACCCATTGTTAGGGTGCATTGAGTTAAACCGCACCACATAACCGCAAAACCAATCCGCGGCCCGCCGCTCGCTGCCCAAGGCACCGAAACGGCGGGCCGTTCTGTTTTCTGGAGGACTACAAATGAAAACTCCCGATGGCTACATCTCTGAGCGTAACCGTCGAATCTCGAATGACGCAGCTTTCACTTCTTTGCGAGGAAAATCAGCCTCGCCGCTTCACCCTGAACTGCGCCAAGCCGCAAACCGAGGCCTCGAAATCTTCCCCGTCTCTGAATTGGCAAAACTGACAGGAAATCTGGACCTCCTGATCGGCGAAGCATCGAGCGACATTTCTCGCCTGATGGCGCTCACGGAAGAAAATCCGCTGTCTCCGTGGCGTGTCGCTATCGGGCCTTCGGGCTTGTGTGTAGTAGAAGTGGCTGGATCCGCCGGCTGGGCGTGCCTAGCTGCTCTGAATCAAGAGCAGGAAGACTGTTCCACTCTTCGGGTGGAACGTGGAGGCATGACCTGGGCTTTGTTTCGGTGGCCCAAAGGTCTGGTTCTGCGCAATCCGGCGAAGAGGCTCCCGCCAGCGGTGAGGATCCTTGGCGAGGGTCGGAGCTGCCCCATTCCACCCTCTCCCAGTTGCCGCTGGGCAAACCCTGGCCCCACGGCCGAAATCGAAGCAGTGCCCGGCTGGCTGCGGGAACTTGCCTTTGAAAATCCAGATGGGCCGCCCGGAAAGGCGATGCCTGTGCCAACCGTCGCTTATCGCCCCGTACCCTGTCGCTCCACGCCGCGCTTTGAGAAGCAGCACCGCCGTGCGCAGAAGGGATACACGATCTGCGATCAGGCAGGGTTCCGCGGAGGCTACCGTGTTTGCCGCCGCCGTTAGCTGGATTGAGAACAGTCAAGTCAACGAAAACGGGAGCGCCAGTGGGTTACCAGCACTGGCGCTTCATCACCAACCAGCATCCACTCCAGAAAGGAAACCCCAAGTGAACCAGAAAGCACTCCGATTTTTTATGAACCGCGATGCTCGCTACGCGCGATCCCTGTCGAACCAGCCTGCAGTCGCTGCCAGAAAAATGCGCGCCGGCAAGATCTGCAGCTCATGTAAGCTCGCCCTGCCTGAGCCGCACACCCCTGGTCTCAAGCGGTGCGAATCCTGCGCCAGTAAGCACTTGGTCTTCATGTACTTCCGCAAGAGCGGTGGCTGGCATTGCAGCTTCACGAACGAGGCCAGGGAGA
The DNA here is from genome assembly GCA_021801945.1 of Acidobacteriota bacterium. The sequence goes on along the minus strand of JAKABE010000029.1, from coordinate 2,532 downwards.
AGCTTCCACGAGAGTGCACCTTCAAGAGCTCAAGCACGGTGGTCGAGCTAGCCAGGCGCGGGAACGGCCTCGTTGACGCATGGGATCGCGAGGGCTTCGAACTCGACCTCGAGATTGGGAAAGGCGGCATCTGGCTGCGCTTGACCGACGATCAATATCGGGCCGTAGGCGGTATTGTTTGAGTGCCTTTCGCTCTTGTGGGAGGCTAATTTCCCCCACGCGGCTACGAGAGACTCGTACCTGCCAGCGTGAAACTAAGTGAGATTCTCCGAGTTACCTTCAGATTCTGCTCCCTCTCACCTACCGGAAATTTTTGAGCAGCCCTAACGTTGAGATATGGGCATCGAGTTGCAGGATTCCGCTGATATTTATGGCGGCCGCACGGCAGAGAATCAACCTCTGCCTGCGCGCGGCCGGGTGGATCCTGCGGATGTCTTGCTCAATGTTAAAGACGTAGCCGAAGGCATCAGCCACTCACGCACCCCCCGCCCGCGCGGCGTGAATGATGTCGCGGTGCCAAACAGCCCCGCGTGCGCTCTTGCCGATTCCGGTCTCGCCGGCATCGCCAAAACAACTCCGGACCTAGTGTTGACAACGTTCAGGATGATGGGGAATGTTGTCTATCTGCACGCTCCAACCGGAAAAGTTCTTATGGAGATCGGCCACCTATCGCCATCAGAGCTAGGGACGATGCTGGATCTGGGCGCCAGCAAGGCAATCGGAAATGATGCTGGTGGATCCGCCAGTAGCCAAATCAATCCGGTGAAAAACAACGAAGACCAACTGAATCACGCGATCGAGGACGCTTCCATCATTCGGACGCCTAAGGGCTACGTGGGCGACCATAAAGACGCCTCCGAAGTGCTGACCCGCGAGAACCGGCACGGATACAAGCAACTGGTGCGTAACCAGAAGGTCAAGATCGAGCCCGAACAAAACTACTCTCCAGGCGAGGTCGCGGCGGCGCTGAACCTGAGCTACGATTCCGCATTGCGGCGCATGCATAAAATGAAGGGTGTGGTCGATTTGGGAACACCGACACGCCGATATAAGCGGGGCAAGAAGAAGTTGAGAATCAGCGGCAGGAATCTGCTGGCTTACCTCAGAACTAAGACGGTAGCGTAGCCTTGCAGCAAAATTCTTCTAAATGCTACATGTTCATTGGGCAATCTCGTTGCCATTCTCGTCCAGCCCCATCTTTAACCATGCCTCACGCTGCACTTCATCCAAGCGGTCTTCTGCTTCTTTGATCCAGTGACGGTAGGTTCTGCGGATTTCGTCAGGCGATGAGCCCACCATGTCCGCCACGTCATCAACACGCACGCCAGCTGAAAGCCACTCGGTGATTCTATAATGCCTGAAGCCATGCGGAGTCGTTTCGACACCTGCATCCCTGATGGCCTTGTTCACCCGCTCACGCCACTGCGGATATGTGCCGGGGAAGGCAGGTTCCCCCAAAGCCTCAAGCTGTTTCGCGAGTGACTCGCTGATGCGCACCCGGTAGCGTTCGTTGGTCTTGGTGCGTTTGCCACGGATAACCTGCTCCTGAATCGCGGGAGATCGCTCCGGCTTTGACATTCCGTACTTTTCGGCGTCCCTCTGCGACATTGCGAACTTCATGGCATCGACCAGCGCCATCGCCGTTTCACGCATCAACAGGCACAAGAGCCGAACTTGCCCCGTCGCAGTATTCAGGATTTTCTCGACCTGCTCTTTAGTTGGCGGCTTAACCTCTGCCTTCTCGTAGCTAATGCGAAACTGTGGATTTGTCTTGGGGTCCGGTATTGGAGTTTTTTTAATGTAGTCCATTCCCGCAGCCCACGAAAAGAACCCACTGATTACAGACCAGTGGACGCTCAAGCTGCTGCTGTCCCCGCTACGATGCGGCAGCGTTACACGCCACTTCATGGCCATTTCGGTGGTGAAGGCGGACAGGAGAAGGATGTCGTTCTTCTCGCACCACTCAACGAGCTTGTCGCCCATTTGTTTCGCCTTAGTATTGCCCAATTTGTTCTGGTCACGGAATTTGTACCATTCCTGTAAGACGGCTGCCACGGTCCTGCTTTTGGGCGCCACTTTGCCTTTGGCGAATTTCTTTAGGCGCTTCTGCAAGGCCTTCACTCTGGACTGGGCTTCAGACCAGCTACGGGTCTCCAAGGACCACTTATTCTGGTAGGCGAGCTTCTTGCCCTCGAATACGCCGGGGGTACCTTTCCAGACGAATTGAACGTGCAACGGACAACCGCATCGAGGCTCATAGCGGTTGGTGCTGGCGCAGTTGTCCCGGTTGTGGCGTCGAAAAACAGTGAAGGTCATGAGAACTGTCTTTCCCCTGCCGGAGGTAGGGTTCTGGGAACCCTTACAGCAGGTTTAGGACAATCGTAGGGACAGTTTCAAGGGGAAGTCAAGAAAGTGCAGTATTTATGCAGGCTAATAATTGGCTCCTCAGGTAGGACTCGAACCTACAACCCTTCGGTTAACAGCCGAATGCTCTGCCATTGAGCTACTGAGGAATCCCTGGCGTCAGTGTTC